>JAYURR010000037.1:0-2216 GCA_043756605.1 Chitinophagaceae bacterium | reverse complement strand
TTTTATGTGGCGGCGTTTTAGTGGCACTGGCACACAGGTTTCGCAATACATACCGGAGTTTCAGCTCTGTATTAGCCGGTGGCGGTATTGCTGTTTTTTACTTTACCATCACGCTTGCCTTTCAGCAGTTCAGTCTTTTTAGTCAAACAACTGCATTTATAATAATGGTCGTCATCACCATTTTTGCTGCTGTTCTTTCTTTATTATACAACAAACAGGAACTGGCTGTAATTGCTTTGCTTGGTGGTTTTTTAGCTCCCCTGCTGGTAAGTACAGGCAATGGTAACTATAAAATTTTATTTAGTTACCTGATTATTTTAAACAGCGGGCTTTTAATAATTGCATATTACAAAGCCTGGCGTTTGCTTAATTTGCTGAGTTTTATTTTTACAATATTGATGTTTGGAAGCTGGTTAATTCTTTTAAAATATAATGAACCGGGCATCACTTACCAAAACGGATTTGCCTTTGCAACCATATTTTACTTGCTATTCTTTGCCATTAACATTGCCCATAATATAAAAGAAAAAAAGAAATTCATTGCGTCTGATTTTGGAATACTCCTTGCCAATACCAGTTTATATTTTGCTGCAGGCATTTATTGTTTAAATAATATAGAAGCTACAGAATTCAGAGGTCTCTTCAGCGCAGCCATGGGTGTATTTAATTTGTGTGCTTCGTATTTTCTGTTTCGCAGTCAAAAGGTTGATAACAATATTTTATACCTGCTTATTGGCATTACACTTACATTTATTTCCATAACAGCTCCCATACAATTGCACGGCAATTATATTACTTTGTTCTGGGCAAGTGAGGCCGTTTTATTATACTGGTTATTTACAAAATCAAAAATCCGCATTATTCAATATGCCGCAGGCCTGGTTTGGGTATTGATGCTGATCAGTTTAGTAATGGATTGGATAGAATTATATGCCGCTTTTAACGGCGAAACATTATCAATCATCGCTAATAAAGGCTTTATCACTTCTGTGTATGTTGCCATGGCCACTTATATTTTGTTTTTATTAAGAAGTAAGGAAGATGAAATCATTAAAACAATTTCATCAGCCGCAATTCCGGGTAAAACAACTTTCCGCATTTTTGCAATCGCCATTTTATTTGCAGCAGGTGCTTTGGAAATAAATCACCAGTTTACTACACACCTGCCCTATACCAATATAAATATGCTTTACCTGTTATTTTACACATTGGTATTTATAAACGTATTCATAAGTGTTTCACAAAAACTAACTCAGCTTAATTTAAATTGGTTTACTACTGCAATTTTATATACGTTCTGTGTTTTTTTATACTTGTGCTGTACAGCACAAACTTTCGCTATTCAGGCACAAATGTTAACAGAAAAAAGTAACAGCGTACATTTTATAACGCATTGGGCAACCGCATTGATAATGGGTATAGTACTTTACAGACTTATGCGTTTATTACTCAAAAACATAAAAGCCAGTACCGATACTTACAATTTTATTACCTGGGTTTTTTGTGCAGTTATCGTAATTTTTTTAAGTATAGAAATTCACCTTTTAGTTAACAATGTTTTTTATGCTGCTAATAACCCGCTTGATAATATACAACGCATTTACATTAAAACCGGGTTGCCAATTTTATGGGGCGTTTGTTCTTTTGCTTTTATGTGGCTGGGCATGCGTTTTAAATACCGCACATTACGCATCATTTCATTAAGCCTGTTTACTTTAACGTTGCTTAAACTATTTATTTTCGATATTCGGAACATCCCTGCCGGTGGTAAGATAGCGGCGTTCTTCTGTCTGGGAGTTTTGTTACTGGTAGTTTCCTTTATGTATCAGCGGCTAAAAAAAATAATTATTGATGAAGAAAAAGTTGATTAATCTTTTATTGTCTGGCTTTATATTTCTGTGTGCTTCTGCCCAAACAGAAAGCTATAAATTTTACAGCCGGTTAGATAGTGTACAAGCATCCGGATTTTATAAAGTTGCATTAACGCCTGAATTAAATGCTCATTTAAAAACTGATTACAGCGATATAAGAATTATCAACAGCAGCAATAAATGGATACCGCATATGCTTCGTAATCCGGCAGGCGAAAGTAGTGATACACAGCTTTGGATAGATTTTAAATTTACAAAAACAGAAAATACAAGACTAAATACAACGCTTGAAATTGAAAACAAGAGAACATTAATTTCAAACATAAACCTGGTTATAAGAAACAC
>JAYURR010000036.1:0-18838 GCA_043756605.1 Chitinophagaceae bacterium | reverse complement strand
GCCATCGAAGGTGGAAGTACCAATGCCGATGTGCTGGCAGCATGGAACAACGCACCTGTTGTTGGTGGGTTAAGAATGATACTGGACATTCCTGCACTGATCATCAATTTCCTCATTACTTACCTGGTTTACCGTGGTATAAAAGAAAGCCGCAACTTCAGTAATGTGATGGTTATTTTAAAAATTGCGGTGGTTACGCTTATTATTATTGTTGGTGGTTATCTTGTTTTTTCAAACGGGCTTACTGCTAACTGGACACCGCCAGATGATGCCGGTGTAAAATCTTTTATGCCCAATGGCTTTAGTGGTGTTATGATGGCTGTTGCCAGCGTATTCTTTGCCTATATTGGTTTTGATGCAGTGAGTGTACTGGCAGAGGAAAGTAAAAATCCGCAGCGGGATCTGCCACGAGGGATGATTCTTTCGCTGGTAATTTGTACCATCATCTATATTTTATTAACGCTTGTTTTAACAGGCGCAGCCAATTACAGAAGTTTTGATGGAGTAGGAGACCCGCTTGCATTTATTTTTGAACCACAGAACCTGAATGTAGGCTGGATGCAGTTTTTAGTGGCAGTTGTTGCCGTTGTAGCCATGACGAGTGTGTTGCTTGTTTTTCAAATGGGGCAGCCACGTATCTGGATGAGCATGAGCCGTGATGGTTTACTGCCGCCGGTATTTCAAAAAATTCATCCTAAATTTAAAACACCGTCTTTTGCTACAATCATTACCGGTCTTGTTGTGGGAGTTCCCCTTCTTTTTACCGATAAAACATTTGTGCTTGATTTTACCAGCATTGCAACCCTGTTTGCCTTTGTGTTGGTTTGCGGCGGGGTTTTATTAATTCCACGTAAACAAAAAGTAGCAGGTCGTTTTCACCTGCCTTACATCAATGGTCAGTTTATTTTTCCTTTGATAGTTGCAGGCTCCATACTTGTAGCATGGATGCTTTCAAAAACCTATTTTTCAAATCTTTTTAATTTTGATTACAGTGCCAATGCAGATTATGCAGCCGGCAAAAAAACTTTTATGGATATGGCCATCAGCAATATTTCTCTTATTATTTTCTGGATAAGTGCCATACTGCTGGCGGTTTTTGCGTTTATAAAAAAATATTCGCTGATACCCTTAATGGGTGTAATTACCTGTATGTACCTGCTTACCGGCATGAGCAAAAGTAACTGGATATGGTTTATTGCCTGGCTTGTGTTGGGCATAATCATATACTTTTTATACGGCTATAATAAAAGTAAACTGGCTGTTAAACATTAATAATTTCATTCAGAATAATAAAGAAATAAAAAACCTGCATCCAATTTAATTGATGCAGGTTTTTTAGTATCCAGAAAATTATTTCTTCTCCAGCACCAAAACAATCTTATTAAAATCAGCAGCGGCATTGATAACTTTTTTAAAAGTTTCAAATTCGCTCAGCGGATATTTTAGTTCACGATAGGTTTCCATTACTTCCACATCAAGACTGTTGCCGGTTAAAGTATAGCTGCTGGTAAAACCCAAGGTGATTATATTGTTCTTTTTTTCCTGTATGTAAATATTCAGGTCTTTCAGATTTTTTATGCTGTAGCCATCCGGTATCTGAAATTTAATTTTACGATACAATACATGCGGATACTGCATTTCAGCCGGTAACTGCCTTGGTTTTTCCTGGTACATCTGCTCCTGCGTGCCAATTAATTCTCCAACTTTAAACAAGAGTTTATTACCGGCCCTGTCTAATAATTGTGCGGTGTGTATGGTGCCGCTGATGATTAAAGGTTTGTTATCCCAAAAATCGGTAAAGGCGGTATTCTCTGCTTTTATGTTTTGTATATTTTCACTTTTGGCAACCGAGCCAATAATTTCTTTCATGGTTTCCTGCTGCTTATCAACCGTTAAAAAACTCCATATCGGCCTGTAAACACTGGCGCCATATCCTTTCAATATCTGTTTGCTTTCAATTATTAATGAGTCGCCTGTGCCATCTAGTTTTACAGATACTTCCATGTTATGGGCATGCTGATCGAAAGGGATCATGGGAATGGTATCAAACTTTGCAATGGCGGTAGTTACATCGCCTATGGAAGTTATTTTTAAAAACAAGCCTCTTGTTGCGGCCCAGTAGGCATCAACATAAGGGTATCGCAATATGACTGCATTTGGCTGAAGAAATTTCTTTGTTGATGGAAAGTAAAGCAGTGTTTCATCAATGCGGTTCCAGTTTTCCAGTTCTTCTACCAGCGGTAACTGATTTCTTACCGATGGAAAAACAATCTGGTAACGTATGCCTTTAGTTTCCAGCATGGCAATCATCAGCCTGCTTGCTCCAAAATCGTTTGTGTTGCCCGATTTTATGATTGCTTCAAGATTGTCAGCATTTTCACTCACCAGTTTCTCATCAATATTTATTTTGTTTTTCATGTAGTCTTCCAGTAACTCAATAGTGGTTTCTTCACCAGTACCATCCGGAACATTGGCAGCATTTACAAATTTGGTGACGGCTTTTTTTTCTTTATCATTAATGCTGGTAAGGTTACGGTGAATGTTCCTCGCCATCTCGTTCCAGGTGTTTAATTTAACCGGATTGTTATTACTGAGGTTGTAACTCAATTTATAATCGAGCCGCTGCATGTGGGGCTTTGGTAAGCCATATTTTTCATCTTCCAGTTGTGGTATGTTATCAGAATAAGCAGCAATAACACGGGTTTCATCAATAACACTGTCGGTTAAAACGGTTAAGCCGTTAAAGCCCATGGCTTCAAACTTAAGATGCTTTGGCACCACCAGCGTAACATTTACCCTTGCATAAGGCGTTGATTCGCTCTGAAAAGTTTCGGAACCAAAATAAGTAGGGTTTCTTTTAGTTACATAAGTATATTCTATTTCTGAACCTTTATCAAGCCCTTCCATCGCAAAGAAACGAAACCTGTTGCCTTCGTACATTTCATCTTTAATTTTTTCGGCTGGTACATTAATTACCTGGCCCGATGAATTGATAACCCTGGCTTTTAAATTATTTACTTCCGAAGTTCCGTAAACAGGTACATAAATTTTATTGAAACTTTCAATCCCTTTATCATCTGCTACTTTAATAAGTTTATAAACATGGTTGTATTGCACCATCTTCTTATCCTCAAATTTGTATTCGTAAATGCGGTCATCACGCAGATATATGGCACTGGCATCTTTAAATTTTTCCGGCATTTTATGCAGTGCCGGCTTATCGTTCCACGAGAATGAACTGCTATATAAGCCCGACAGTTGGGCATTTGATGTAAGAGCGGTTGCAATGAGGGAAGCTGCGAGGTAAATTTGCTTTAAGTTCATAGTTTGTTTGTTTTGCAGAATTATTTTTTCTTTAGTACAATTTCTTCTTTGTAAGCAGGCGCTGCTTTAGCCAGTGCCGCATTCCAGATGTTAAAATCTGATGGTTCGATGTAAAGTTTTTTTATAACGAAAAGTTGTGTGGCATACACCTGGTCTTTAACCTGTTTGTATTCAATAGAAAAATCAACAACGCTGTTTGAAACGGCAATATTTTTTGGTAAATGTTCCATCATATAACCATCCGGTATTTTTAAAACATGCACCTGCCTTATATCCGAGAGGTAATCGTTATCTATAGCAATTTTTCTTTTGGCAGTATCAACAGCGGTTAAGTTAAACAGTTTTTCTAGGTTCAGGTTTATATAAATCTCATCATCAATAGATTTTGCATAATCAGGTATTTCAAAGTTAGAGGAGATGTTGGCCGTTTTATTTAAAGTATCCGGAAAAGTAATCTTGTAATCCTTCATGATAAATTTATTACTGCCTTTGGCCATTCGCCGGCGGGCATACACACGTTCATCATCGCCTTTGTTAAACATAAGGCTGCTGTAAACATTGCTGCCATAGTAACCAATATAATCTACCGAGGCAAAACCCTTTAAAAGTTTTTTATCAATAGTTAAAAAAGTACTGTCGGTAATTACATTTTTTGCGGGCTCAACAACGGGCACGGTAACCACTTCAAATTTTTCGGGGCTTATGCCAATAAGTGCCTGCTTGTTCTGTATGCCGCTTGTGGGAAAACCAAAAATACAATTAGGGTCGGTGGCATCTAAAAAAATCCATTTACCATCAATCTTTACTGCACTTATCATGTGGTTATCTGTAATGGGTAAAGGTACTTCGGTGTAAGTGTAAGGTATGCTGCGTGTGCCTATCCAGGTAAAATAAGCATTTAAGCCGCTTGTTTTTAAAAGTGCGGTTAACAGGCTGGCCATATCCTTGCAATCGCCGTACCTTTTGCTGCATACATCGGCTGCCTGGCGTGGCACAAACCCTTCAAGCCCTGCTTCAAAAGCTACATATTTAATATGATTTTGCACCCACCTATAAATAGATCCGGCCTTTTCCCACTCGGTAGTTTTGCCTTTGCAGATACTGTCAGCAACCTTTTTTAGCAACTCACTTGGCGTGGTATTGATATCTTTTAAAAAGCTTGCGTTCCAGTTGTACAATTCGTTTACGGTATTGTACACAGGCACAATGGCATTGTCATCGTTTTTGTATTGCGCTACATAAACAATAACATGTTGTGCATAGTAAGAGGGTGATACGGCATCTGCAAAATATTCAAACTCCTTTATGGATGTTGCATTGAACTCAATTTTTTTTCTTCTTCCTTTTTTACTTTCTGTAACGGTAATATTTTTTTTGTCGTCGTTTCTGATAATATACCGCACATCCATATCTTCCGGAAAAGTAAGGCTGAATGTAGCATTTACCACTGGTAAATAACTGCTGAAATAAAACGGAGAAAGAAAATGAATATCTTTATTAAAATGCTCGGTTTCAACATGTGTAACGCTGCCTTTAATTACCCTTGGATAATCAAAACTTGTTTCTTTGGAGTCATCATAAAAAATATCCCTGCTTGATGGTGATTGTGTTTTAAACTCACTCACCTTTATTTTTTTTGTGCTGTTGCCATCGGGTGCGGTGGTGTAGGCCTCTACACTTTTTAGCTCGTTAAAGCTGCTGTGATAGACCTTATCCTTGTTGTAAATGCCGTTAGCTTTATCATCAAGAATAAACATTTCTGATATTTCGGTTGCCTTTGCTACAGGCACACCCTTGCTGTAAGATATGTCAACCGTTCTGTTAACGTTTGAGAATACTGCCGTTTTTCCGGGATACAGCTTTTCCATTTCTTCCAGCGTTTGCGCTGTTGAAGAAAATGATACCGATAATAACAGGGCTGTAAACAGCAGGGGAGTACGGGATAGTTTTATAGTCATTGATGAGTTTATTTTTTAGATTCCAGCATATCATAATGATAAACCAGTGTTTCTGTTAATTTACCAGCTTCGTAATATTTACAAATGCCATGTAAATCGTTGTTGTAATAATTAAGATCTGATATCAGGCTTCCGTTTTCGGCATAGTATCGGCTTTGGCCGTGTAAGTTGCCGTTAATGTAAGTTTCTTCTTTCATTATCTTGCCACTTGGGTAGTACACTTTTTTAACACCATCATCGCTGCCGTTTATGCAGTTTGTGTTTACATATTCTTTTCCATTGCTGTAATAAAGTATGCGTTTACCTTCCGTCAGGCTTTCATTGTAGGTCATATCCATACTCTTATTGCCGTTTTTGAAGTAAGCGGTTATGTTACCCGTACCATATTTAATGGGTATAACCGGTACCAGGTTGCCCGCTTTATCTTCGTAAGTATAACCGGTAAGTTCATCTTTACTAAAATACAACATGGCTGCCAATTGCTTGTTTTCGCCATAATATTTAATGGCTCCGTCAACAAGTCCGTCTTTAAAATCATATTCTCTGTTAACCATGCCGGCCTCGTTGTATTGTATATCCTTGCCATTGAGTTTACCATCTTCGTATATTTCAGTTTCTGATATTACGCCGGTTCTGTAATAATACGTCCAAGTACCAGAAGCTTCAGTATTTACATATTTTGCATCAAGGCGCAGCTTTCCGTTGCTGTGCCACGATTTAAAAGTACTGTCCAGTTCTCCGTTTTTGTAATATGCAATACTGGTTACCGAACCATCGCCGTTAAAGGTTTTGTACTGCCCGTTTAATTTGTAATGGTTGTAGTTACTTTCAAAATAAGGCTTGCCATTGTAATGTTTAAACAAAACTTTTCCTTCGCCTTTAACAAGTTCAGAGGTTGATAAAATATTGTTGAGCGTATCCATCTGCTCCACTTTTTTAAACCAGTCACTGTCGTAATACTCAGTGTGGGTAAGCTTTCCATTGGGGGAGTAATGCTCTGCAACACCATGTACATCATTATTGAGATAATAGAGTTTACTGGTTAAGTTGCCCAACTGATCGTAATATAAAAACGTTCCCTGTTTTTCACCATCCACATACCAACCCTCTTCTATAACGGCACCATTAATGTAAAAATTTACAAAATAACCATTGGGTTCATCTTTGGTATAATTGCCTTCTTCTTTTATTTTACCGTTGGGATAGTAGATTGTTTTTTTACCTTCCTGCAACCCTTCCTTATACAATACCTCCGTTTTTATTTTACCGTTTTTAAAATAATAAACTGCTTTACCATCCTGTAAACCTTCTTTGGTAAAATACCCTTCTCTTGTTTTGCTGCCATCGGCCTCATAAAAAGTAATATTGGCGTTTCCCTTGCGGCTTGAGGTGTTGCTGATGATGTTTGCTTTTTTATCCATGAATTTAATATCACGAAAACGGCCTTTTTCAAAAACAGTTTCGCAGTATAGTATTCCATCCTCATCATATTCCTCCCGCTTACCGTCTATCTCTCCTTTTTTATAAAAGCTTCTGCTTTCCACTTTTCCGTTTTTGTAATAAGAAATATATTCTCCATCCAGTTCGCCCTTTACGTAAGTGCCTGTATATTCGGGCTGGCCGCCATTGTAAAACCATTTCCATGGGCCGCTGCTTTTGCCTTCTTCAAAATTTCCTGTTTTAAGTACTTTTCCGTTTTCGTGGTATTGATTGTACATTCCAACAGCCTCGTCATTGCTGTATTTCAGTTTCGAAAAAAGTTTACCACTTGCATAGTAAGTTATTTCTTCTCCTTCCTTTGCATCATTTATATAAGCACAGGTATTATTTAAGGTGCCATTTACTGTGTAGTATTTTGCAGGGCCATCTTTTTTTCCTAGTTTGTAAGTGATAATGGATTGAAGATTGCCATTGTAATAATACAGATACTCCATACCATCAAGGGCATCATCTTTATAATCCGATAATGAATACCTTACGCCGTTTTCGAACCACACTTCACTTTTACCATTGGCTTTATCCAACAAATACAGGCTACGCTCTTTTATACCGCCATCTTCATAATAATAACTCCAAATGCCGTTGCGTAAGCCGGCTTTATCAAATAAGCCCTTCGATTTTAATTTTCCGTTTTTGTGGTAAAACTCCCAGGGCCCAATCAGTGTTTCTTCGCCTTTATCATTTTTTGCAAACTCGCCTTTGCCAATTACCAGGTAATCTTTTATATAGTATTTAATGGTAGTTGCATCTCTTTTTGCTAAATCCAGTTCCTGTGTTTTGCGTATGTTGTTAAAATAGGCATACACAGGCTCTGTCATTTTCTCAATATCTTTTTTCTCTTTTTTAATATAGCTTTTTACTTTATCAATGTTAAGCTCGCTGAAAATATAAAAGATAAAAGGTTCAAAATTATTATCATCCCAAATTGCTTTGTAAGCCGGTACATAATACTGCATCCAAAAGCTTTTATCATTTGGTGCGTATTCAATTTTTTCAAACAAAACCTGTAACTGGCGTGTAATCTGGTCTTCGAGGTTTACCTTTAGTTTATAATTTTTATCCAGTGCAATTTTACTTACAATAATATCCTGTACCGATTCAAAATTATTTGCGCCCGAGGGTTTATAATTTTTAAGATATTCATCTATGCTGGTATTTACTTTAGCAATGGAAGATAAATAGGCAATTGATTTTTCGTAGTATCTGTTACCAGGGTTTGAGAAAAGGTTTGCGGTAAAACTCATCATTGCTTCTGGTAAATTTCCTTTAAGTAAAGCAATTTGCCCTAAAAAATAATGTGCTGATGAGTAATATGGATTCAGCATCAGTGTTTTTTGAAAATTTAAAGCGGCTTCATCATTTTTCTCTTGCCGGTACAAACAAATGCCTTTGTTAAAATAAGTGAGATAGTCGTATTTGTTCATAGCCAGTATAGAATCATAAACAACAATGGCTGCATCAATCCGTTTGGTATCATCATAAACATCTGCAAGTATTCTCATCAACGACACTTTTTTTCCGGGAAAAAGATCCAGTCCTTTTTTTGCCAGTTTTTCTGCAGCAACATAATTACTATCTGCATAGTAACTCAATACCATTTCATATAAAACATCTGCGTATCCGGTATCGCTCACAGCTACTTTTTGATATTCGGCAATGGCCTCTTTGTATTTCTTTTCATCGTGCAGTTTTACGCCTTTGGCAATTACATCCTTACTGTTTATTAAAGGATTTTTTAACTCTCTCTGGGCGGTTAGGTAATAGGAGGTGGTTAATAGAAGCACTGTAAATAAAAACGACTTTATCATGTGTATCAGGGTTGTATTTTACGGTTTGTTTATAAAATATAAATGTATCGAAAATATACATAGGCTTGCATGCTTATAAGATGTTTTTTAAAGAAAACTATTGATACATATCATAATTGCGTTGTTTTTGAAGCCTTACAGAAGTACAGAGCCGTATCTTTGTTATTTAAACAAGGTTTTAAAGTGCCATATTTAATGGCGTTTGCTTTAATCAGTATAGTTATTATGAAATATCAACCCGGCGATAAAATATTGGTTTTGCTAACGGATGAGGAAGGATCTGTAGTGGAAATTATGAATGAGAAAATGGTTATGGTGGAGGTGAAGGGTGTAAAATTTCCCATCTATACCGATCAGATTGACTTTCCGTATTTTAAAATGTTTTCCGAAAAATTTAAGGCCGAAAAGAAGAAAGTTTTTATTGACAATGTGCAAAAAGAAAAAGCCATGCCCAAGGTAAAAGAAGGTAATGGCGTTACACTTTCTTTTATGCCTGTTTTTGATAAGGATATTTTTGATGATGATATTGTTGAGAAATTTAAACTTTACCTGATAAACCAAAACGAAGCATCTTACACTTTTACTTACAATTTAATGATTGGCGGCCAAAGTGATTTTCAATTGAAAAATACCATTGAGGCTTTAAGTGATTTTTACCTGCACGATGTAAAGTTTGAAGACCTGAGCGATAGTCCACGTTTTGAATTTGAGTTTGCATTGAAAGAACCCAATAAAAAGAAAGCACCGTTTTTTGAAACTTCTTTAAAACTAAAAGCAAAGCAATTATTTAAAAAGATAGAAGAAATACTGCTTAAAAACGAACCCGGCTTTTCATATCTGTTACTGGATGATTATCCTGATAAACTGGTTGAAGAAAAAGTAGATATAACCAGGCTGGGCAATGCAGGCTTTCGTTTGTATGATGCCAATAAAATAAGGCAAAACCTGGAGCCTGCCAGAACCGTGGTTGACCTGCATATTGAAAAACTTTCAGATAGCTGGAAACACCTGAGCAATTTTGAAATACTCAGCCTGCAGTTAAAGGCTTTTGAAAAATATTACGATCTGGCAATCACCCATCAACAATCAACACTAACCATAATACACGGCGTTGGCGTTGGTAAACTGCGTGATGAGATACATGATATTTTACGTTTGAAGAAAGAGGTATCATCTTTTGTAAACCAATACAGCCATTTGTATGGCTATGGTGCTACCGAAATTTACCTGCAGTATAAATCATAAAAATGCCTTTTAGCGAACTGCTTAGTTTTATTTTTTTGGTGGTTGGTTTTGCACTAACGCCCGGGCCCAATATGATGCTCTATCTTACCTATACATTTGAGTATGGCCGTAAAGCAGGCTGGGCAACGGCTGCAGGGGTTGTAAGCTCATTTGTTGTGCATATTACTGCCATTGTATTTGGTTTAACTGCTTTGCTGGTAAGCATGCCCCACGCATTGGATGTTTTGCGTTACTCAGGCATTGCCTATTTAATTTATCTGGCCATTGCCAACCTTAAAACTGTAAAATGGAAATCGGGAGATGCAACTGTTGTAAATTTAAATTTAGCTTCATTCTATGTAAAAGGTTTTATCAATAACCTGCTTAATCCTGGTTCGTTGTTTTTGTATTTTTCTGTGCTGCCACAGTTTCTTCATCCGGAGCGTGGGCAACTGTTGGTACAAAATGTAAAGCTGGGCGGCATACAAATGTTTTGCAGCTTTGTAACCAACTGCAGCATTGTGTATGTTGCAGGTTTTGCAACCGATACTTTTTTTAAAAACGAAAACTATCAAAAGCGGATGAGGATTGTAATGAGTGTATTTATTCTGTTATTTGCAGTGCAGTTGTTGTTTTTTAAATAATGGTTATCTGAACCTTCCCGACACGGTGTAGCAAACCTTGTTATTTATACGTTTAAAAATTTCTCCGTTAATTTTCCGCAGGTCTTTTAATTTTCTTTTCTGTAACAAACGGCCTTCTTTATCAAAATACTGGGGTTGTGCAAAATAAGTAAGCACATAATATTTGCTGTAAGCAAACGGCCGTTTTAAAGCAACTGGTTTTATTGACATGAAGATGAGTGAATGTTTTTTTTCATCAACATAATAATCCTTTTTATTTATCCATGCACAACGTATTTTCTGCATTTGGTGAATGATATCTAAAAAAGCCCCGGCATGTATTTTGTATTTCAGCAGCGTATCTACAAGCCGGGGCTCGGTGATACCAAATTCATAAATATAACTCAGTGTATCGGTAAGTATCTCAACCGAAATGGTACTAAAACTTCTATCGGCAAAGCCAACGCTGAAAGGCGTTGCAGCATTTAATTTTTTATAAGATTCTTCTATGTTATCAATTACTTTTTCGTTTTGAAAATAATATTTTGTAGAAATATTTTTTGGAGAGCAGGAAAATAAAAATGCTGTTGATAATAAAAGCAGCAGTGTAATATTGTGCTTAGTTAACATCGCTTTCAGATTTTGTAAATGATGTAATGCCAAAAACAATGCGCTTTAAAAATGGCTCAGATAACTGCATCAGGGTTCTATGCCCATAATCCCAGTAAACCAGGGTTACAACACCGTTTTGCAGGCTTATTTTTTCAAGTACAATAAAATGTGTGGGTACCCCCAGTTTAATGGTGATATGATCTTTTTTATGAACAATTCTGTTGTTGATAAAAAGCACCACCTTGCTTTTGCTTAATTGATCACTGATATAATTGTAAAGATTTTCAACTCTGGGCCGCACAATATCAGCCCCTTTTGCAACAGATCTGTAATGCAGTAACTTTCTGGCCATGCGGTTAAATTTTGCATAGTTAACAGAAGCCCAAAAAAGGTCCTCATCACCAGCATCGTACTGGCGGTTAAAAATATTCAGGTATCCTTTGTAATGATCGGCAAGCGTTAAATACCACATTTGTTCAGCCGGGTTTATATCAAGCAAACCTTTGTATTTAAGCTGACCGGCTTCCTGTTTTACAGCAACCGAAGGTTCAAAAAAACTTTCCCCAAAATTTGCTTTCCCTTCCTGGTATAATTGCATCAGTAATTTTGCATAGCCCAATGGGTCATCCTGCAAAAAAATATAAGTTAGTGCGCCATATCCACAAAAGTTAGTGCCGCTTCCGGCGTAAGGGCTTACAGGATCAGCAATATTTGTTTTTAAATTTTTAAGAAAAAGTGCCGGCTTTATATTTGGCCAGTGCATACTTTTTTGCAATACGCTTATGGTTTGCAAGTATGCAATGGCCTGCTGTTGGGTAGATGTTACGGGCCCCTTTAAAGTATCATGTTGAGTTTTAAATGCACTTGCAGGTAAAGCGCTAAAAAAAAGAATATAGTGTAGTAAAATAAAAATTTTACTGTAAGCTGATATAAAGCTGCGGATTTTCAAATGCATTGTTATTTGCTGCTAAATTAGGATGTAGGATTTACAATTTCATTTTTATAAATTTTTAAACAGCATCTTTGGCTGAGTGGCAAGTGTACCCAACAAAATACCTGCCAATTAATTATAAAATGAGCAACACACATTATTTCTTTTGTAAAAAATTAACAGGTTGCAGTGCCAGGGAGGTGACAAACCTGTACTTTCAATGTTCAAACACTGTATATTTGCTTTTAAGTATAGGATAAACAAATTCATTTTATTGTTATGCTAACAACAAAAATTAATAAGCCTTATAAAAAGTGGTTGCTGGCATTATTTGTGCTTCTGTTGGCAGGCGGAATTGCAATCTGGTATCTGTTTACTTTAAAATACGATGATACCGCTACTGTAAAAGCCGATTACACGGTTAATGCTATGGATTTTATTAAGGAGTTTAAGCAGGATATGGCTGCAGCCAATAAAAAATATACTGAAAAAATAGTTGTGATTAACGGATTTGTATCGGCTGTTGAAATGGCTGATACTACTGCAAACATTAAAATGGTGGATACAACCAACGGTGCTTATATTATTTTTGCTTTTCAGCAGCAGCACCTGGCCGAAGCAAAAGCAATGAAAGAGGGGGAAGAGGTATCAATAAAAGGAAGTTGCAGCAATGGTGCTTTCAGCAGCATACTGGAGGCAGAGTACATTACATTTAAACGCTGTGCAGTTAATAAAAAATAATTTTAAATCAAAAATCAAAAAAATCAAACAAATGAAAAAAACAATCCTCTCTTTAGCATTGGTAATGGCAACAGGTTTGCTGTTTGCTCAAAAGAAAACAACTACATCTGCAACCATTGCTTTTGATGCTACTACCGATTTAGATGCTTTACCCAAGGCAGAAAATAAAACAGTTATCGCATCACTTGATACTAAAAGCGGTGCTATCGCTTTTGAAGCGGCAGTAAAAAGTTTTACATTTTCAAATCCAAAAATACAGGAGCATTTTAACAGCAAAGGCTGGATGGACAGCGATCAGTTTGCAACTGCAACTTTTAAAGGAACCATTGTTAACCTGAAAGACGTGAAGTTTAACAAAGACGGTACTTACGCAGTTACTGTTACAGGCGATTTAACCATACACGGCGTTACAAAACCAGCAGAAGCAAAAGGAACAGTAACTGTTTCAGGCAAGTCAATAAAAACCACATCAGACTTTACTATTAAGCTGGAAGATTATAAAGTAAGCGGTGGTGCCATTGGAGCCGGCAAGGTTGCTAAGGAACCAAAAATTACAGTTGTTGCTGAATTTTAAATAAAGCAGCAGTACCATAAAAAAGCTTTTGTTCACAACGAACAAAAGCTTTTTGCTTTTTAAAATTAAAATATTTTAAACAGATTTAAATTCCTCTTCAATCATTTCATGAAAAGCAGATTCACTTTCCGTTACCCAGGCTGGTAAGCCGGCTGTAGTAATTTTCCAGCTGTTATCTTTCATCTCCATGTTAAAGATGATGCGGTTGGCTTTGGCATCTATCACATCTACGGTAAAAGGGCCTTCCTGTTTACCATTCGGTTTTCTAAAGTTAAATTCCTTTAACTGTCCATCGCATTTTATTAATCTGGTAAACTGTATATTTTTTACAAATTTTAATTCCATCAGGGGGTAGGTTTGCAGCAAACTTAAGCTATTGCGGGCAATTGAAACAAATAACTAAGTTAACAAGCTGTAAAATGTAGGTAAATCGTTGGTGGGGTTGGGTTTTGGTTGGCTGATACTGATGACTTTAGCTAGATGTATTTTAAATGGGTTTGAACGTACGGCTTCATAATAGTTTCATTTATTTAACAGCATTTGTTTTTAATTCTATCATTCTACAACACTAAATAATTCCTCTCCTCAACAAATAATTCCCAACCAAACAAGTAACAACTACCGTGTTTTTGAATTTGGAAATTTTATCTCAACTGCTTAGTATAGATGTTCACTGCTTTTTAAATTACCATAACTTCGCCTGCATAATTTAAATCAGCAAATAGTAAATTTAGTTTAATCAATATCAACTCAAAAAAAATGGAAAATAACACAGCTCCCGACACCGCATCGTTAAATGTAAATGATGAGTCACCAAAATGCCCGTTTACAGGTGCAACGGCTAAACAACGTGTAGAAACTGCCCCTGTAAACCGCGACTGGTGGCCCAATCAGCTTAACTTAGGCATATTGCGTCAACATAATCCCATTTCTGACCCGATGGGTAAAAATTTTAATTATGCCGAAGAATTTAAGAGCCTTGATCTGAATGCAGTTAAGCAAGATATTTTTAACCTGATGACTACATCGCAGGATTGGTGGCCCGCAGATTATGGACACTACGGACCGTTTTTTATACGTATGGCATGGCATAGCGCAGGCACGTACCGCATTGCAGATGGCCGTGGTGGCGCAGGTGCAGGCACCCAACGTTTTGCGCCACTCAATAGCTGGCCCGATAATGCAAATCTTGATAAGGCCCGTTTGTTGTTGTGGCCTGTTAAAAAGAAATACGGCAAAAAAATTTCCTGGGCCGATCTGATGATACTTGCCGGTAACTGCGCCCTTGAATCTATGGGTTTTAAAACCTTTGGTTTTGCCGGCGGCAGGGCCGATGTGTGGGAGCCACAGGAAGATATTTACTGGGGTTCAGAACGTGAATGGCTGGGCGATAAACGTTACACCGAAGATCATCACCTGGAGAATCCGCTTGCTGCTGTGCAAATGGGACTAATTTATGTAAATCCTGAAGGGCCCGGCGGAAATCCGGATCCGCTTGCTGCAGCACGTGATATCAGGGAAACCTTTGCTCGTATGGCAATGAATGATGAGGAAACGGTTGCACTAATTGCAGGCGGACATACATTTGGTAAAACGCACGGTGCTGCCGACCCCGGCAAGCATGTGCATGCCGAACCTGCCGCTGCAGATATTGAACAGCAAAGCCTTGGTTGGAAAAATACTTTTGGTACCGGCCATGGTGCTAATACCATTACCAGTGGTCTTGAAGGCGCCTGGACCACCACACCAACCCAGTGGAGCCACAATTATTTTGAAAACCTTTTTGGGTACGAGTGGGAGTTAACCAAAAGCCCTGGGGGTGCACAGCAGTGGAAGCCCAAAGGCGATACTGGTGCAGGTTTGGTGCCCGATGCACATGATGCAACAAAACGACATGCACCATTTATGCTAACTACCGATCTTTCTTTAAGGGTTGATCCTGCATACGAAAAAATATCAAGGCGTTTTTATGAAAATCCCGATCAGTTTGCTGATGCTTTTGCAAGGGCCTGGTTTAAACTTACGCACCGCGATATGGGGCCAATTGCCCGCTACCTTGGGCCAGAAGTACCAACCGAAGAACTGATCTGGCAAGATCCTGTGCCGGCACTTACTCATACTTTGATTGATGATAATGATATTGCTGCGCTGAAAAATACCATTCTCGGTGCTGGCCTCTCTATATCTCAATTGGTATCTACAGCCTGGGCTTCGGCATCTACATTTCGTGGTTCGGATAAAAGGGGAGGATCTAACGGAGCCCGTATTCGCCTGGCGCCGCAAAAATATTGGGAGGTTAATAACCCTGCAGAACTAGCAAAAATATTAGATGCATTGGAAGGCATACAACATGATTTTAACAATACACAAAATGGTGGTAAGCAGGTTTCTCTGGCCGATTTAATTGTGCTTGCAGGATGTGCGGCTGTTGAAAAAGCTGCTGAGAATGCAGGGCAACATATCACGGTTGCTTTTACAGCAGGAAGAACAGATGCAACGCCGGAACAAACGGATGTAGAATCCTTTGCTGTGCTGGAGCCTGCTGCAGATGGTTTTCGCAATTACGTAAAAAGCAGAACCATTGCATCGCCAGAAGAATTGCTGATTGATAAAGCACAATTACTTACACTAACTGTACCCGAAATGACGGTACTTTTGGGCGGCATGCGGGTACTTAATACAAACTACGATCAGTCTGCACACGGTGTATTTACAAAACGTGCCGGTACACTCAGCAATGATTTTTTTGTAAACCTGCTTGATATGGATACCACCTGGAAAGCATCTTCAGCATTGCAACATGTGTTTGAAGGCAGTAACCGCACAACAGGTGAAGTGAGATGGACAGGTACCCGTGCAGATCTTATCTTTGGCTCAAATACAGAGCTGAGGGCACTTGCAGAGGTTTATGGCTGCGAAGATGCACCCGAAAAATTTGTGCATGATTTTGTATCAGCATGGGTAAAAGTGATGAACCTTGGCCGTTATGATTTGGTATTAGGGTAAAATTGGTGAAATATTTTAGAGCCTGCCTGGTAACAGGCAGGCTTTTTTTTATTTTTAAGATTGTAAAATAGCATTTATTTTCAAAAACCAGCTTGCAATTAACGGGCAGGGCTTGCTTGCAGGGCTGGAATAGTTGTTGTGTCCGCCCGGAGCCGCTGCTGATTGAAAATATAAAGTTGAAGTTAAGAACTAAAGCTCAAAATTGTTTGTCCAGCCCGAACCAAAGCTTGGATTTGCAATTGGCTGATGTTTGTTTGTCAAGCCACACTTGCACAAAACCCAATGTTGTGCGTTCGCCCTATTTGTCAATGATGTAAGCTTTATGTTTTTTTAATGCGTGCACTTGCGATTTGAAGGACGGCAGAAAAGTTATCAGCTCTTCGATTTTGCTTGTGAAGCAATTAAAAACGACGATTGTAACTGGATATTTGTCAAGATTCTGCTGGGGCATTAAATTTTTATCAATAGTCAGCAAAATGTCAAATTTATTTTCGACGCAATAGGCCATCAACTTGCCATTTTTAATCCCACTCAACTCTAATTCTCTAACTGTAAAAACTTCAAATTCTTCTAAGTATTTTTTTAACCGTTTGGTAACGCATTCGTCAAGCAATATTTTCATTGAGAATATTTGATGATGTTTCAATTAACTTTTGTGACATTTCGAGAACTTTTATAACCTGATTCCTACTAACACCTTCAAAGTCTTCAAGGAAAATTTCGATTGTGTCACCGGTTTCTAAATAATCGAAAAGGTTTTTAATTGGCACTCTGGTTCCAGAAAAAACTGGAGTTCCGCCTAAAATTTCGGAGTCTATATTTATTACACCTGTGTCCATAATTTTAAAATTTAGATGTTCAAATTTACACTATTTATTTGGGACAATGATGGCGAAAAAGGGTGAGGCACAACGGGCAGGGCTTTGTGGCAGGTGTGGAATTAGTATTCCGTCCGCCCGGAACCACTGCTTGGCTTTTGATAAAGATAAATATTAAGATCTAATGTTTGGCGATGATTGTCCAGCCCGAACCAAAGCTTGGATATGTAGAACTGCTGATTGCTGCAACTTCAAGCCGCACTTGCACAAAACCCATTGTTAGCGGCTGACCTGCTCGTGAATGCTTTTAGCCACCGTTGAGTTTAGTTGCTTTCTTTTTACTACAAAATAAATAGCAAATAGCATGGTCACTAAAGGGAGTACAACTCCAAATTCGTCTATATACCACGGGGTCAATTTATTATTTTTTGTAAGGGGGGTAAATATTTGTTGAACATATAGGTTGTGCGTAGCATGAAGTATCATAGCAGGAAATAAGCTACCGCTTTTAATAGTAAACCATGTGAAAATAAAGCTGGTGGAAATAATCATAACAGTAAAACAGGTTAAGCCATACCAAAAAGGGGTGCCGTTATTATAATATCCAAATATCAACACAGTATAATGCCACACCGCCCAAATGATGCCAACAATAAGAGATGTTTTTATGAAGCCATGCTTGGGGTATAACTCAGGCACCAAAAAGCCTCGCCACCCAATCTCTTCACCTAGCGCATTAGCAGCGCTTCGGAAAATGCCAAAGGTTCCTGTCATGAGCACAAAAACAAGGATAACCCAACTTGAAGAAAGTGAAGAAATACCAAAAGAGATAGCAACTTCTTTTATAAAATCGGAATTATAAAAGTGTCCAAAACCAACTGTCCAAATTATGAGGTAAGCAATCAGGGAGTAAAGAATGGGAATAAAAAAGGCGTTGCTTAGGTATTTTGTTTTTGACCACTTCCATAACAGTCCATTGATATTTTCCTTAAATATGCGTTTTGTCAATAGAGCAGCTAATGCTGGACACCACATGGCTGCTGTTGTGAATAGTCTTTCCGCATTTCCCGACACTTTTAACAGTACAGAGGAAATGTCGAAAAGAGCCGTCATAAGGAACGTTAAAGCAAGAAATGTCCATACTTTTTTAGAGAAGAATTGATTGCCTTCATTTATCATACGAGTTGGTTTTGGTTTGCCGCTAACGGGCCGAGGCTTGGAGCAGGGCTGGACTTTTTAACGTCCAGCCCCGGAACCGCTGCCGATTAAAGATAAAAAAGTAAAAGGTAACAACAAAAAGTTCAGCGATGCTCGTCCAGCCCCGAACAAAAGCCCAATAAAGTTACCGCAGTTTGTGCAGTACAACGTCCAGCCAGCCTTGCACCAAACCTTATGTAAGCGGCAGGGCATAAATATTTGGCAGCCCGAATTAATTGCTGATTACAGGAAAAGTTTTTAAAATTTTTGAACTGGCCTACTGGTGAAGCGTTTGAAAAAATTAAACTGCTTGTAAATGTTACGAGCCAAAAATGCTCAACAAAGATTTAATGTTCACTTGCCGGAATGTCCAGCCAAACAAAGCGATAAAGCCAGCCTTGCCGTCTTACGGTCGAGGCTTTGTGGCAGTTGGGGAATTGACCAACTGTCCGCCCGGAACTGAAGCTAAATTAATAACTAAAAGCCGAAGTTAACCAACAAAAGCCCGGCAGAATTACGTCC
>JAYURR010000035.1:0-18913 GCA_043756605.1 Chitinophagaceae bacterium | reverse complement strand
TAGATGCACCATGGTAAGATTGATAGCGGCTTAATATTTTATGCCGGCCTGTATATAGCCTTGCCAGCTTAATCGCATTTTCAATAGATGTTGCTCCGCATAAAGTAAAGAATGCTTTATTCAAATCACCGGGGCAAATTTCTGCCAGCTTTTTCCCCAACTCACCACGCACTTTGGTAACGCAGCTTGGTGTAACATAACTTACTTCCTGCATTTGCTTAACAACTGCTTCGGTAATTCTTTGATCGCCGTGGCCAATGTTTACATTCATCAGCCCCGATGAAAAATCTATGATCTTTTTATCATCATAATCATAGAGATAAACACCTTCGGCATATTTTACTGCAATGGGTGCAATGCCTTTTTGTTTACTCCAGCTGAATAAGGTGTAGTCGAGGTTATTCTCAATAATCTCTGTTGCTTCGGAAACTGTTTTTGTACTCATAATTTTATTTTTTTGGAACCCAACTTTTGTTTTTTATGTCATCACCGTTGCGAACTTGTTCTATTCTTCTTTCTTTTTAGTAAAAAGAAAGAAGAATCACTCTTGTACCCAATACCTTTACTGAACGCTGTAGAATTTTTTATTTTTTACTCATTCTTGCCAAACTAACCTTCACTCATCTTCTTTCCTGTTAAACCCAATCATTCTTCTTTTCGGCTGCTCAGGGTTCAGCAGTTGTTTCAAAGCTTCAAATATCATGGCAATATCTTCTTTGTTTTCCTTTACATCTTTTTCCATCTTTTCCAGTTTAAGCAAAATGTCTTTATTAGTTAAAAGCATTTCTTTCATTTTGGTAAAAATCCTGATGATCTGGATATGTACCTGCACAGCCACCGGGCTGTTTAAAACACCCGACAGCATTGCAACTCCTTGCTCCGTAAAAGCTGTTGGAAGGTACCTGATACCGCCCCAACTTGAGGTCACAAATTGTGACCTCAAGTGCTGAAACTCTTTCTGAGTACGGGTAAACATAAAATCCTTCGGAAATCTTTCTGCATTTCTTTTTACCGCCTGTTTTAAAACCTTAGTATCAATGCCATACATTTCTGCAAGGTCTTTATCCAGCATAACTTTCTGATCCCGAATGAGATAAATTTTACTGATGATTGCCTCATCGGGTAAAGTAGTTTTCTTTATTCCCTTTACCATAACTGTTTTTTTGAGAGCTGGTCACAACTTGTGACCAGCTTGTTCAAAGATATATTTTAGAGGCTTTGATTTTATCTAATCTTGAGGTCGCAAATTGCGACCTCAAGATTTAAAGAAACTCCTTAACTCATCCAATTTACCCCAGCCTCTGCATTCCACTTGGTTGTACTCTTCTTCAATTTCGTCCAGAATTCAATGGAACTTTTTCCTGTAATATCCCCCACTCCAAATTTACTTTCATTCCATCCGCCAAAACTAAATGGCTCACGTGGTACAGGTACGCCCACATTTACACCAATCATACCGGCACTGGCATGGTCAATGATATAACGTGCCATAGCACCGTTTTGTGTAAACACGCTGGCTGCATTACCGTAAGGATTTGCATTTTCAATAGCCAGTGCTTCATCAACAGTATTGGTACGCATGATGGAAATCACCGGGCCAAAAATTTCTTCTGTAGCAACACTCATTTGTGGTGTTACAAAATCAATTACGGTTGGGCCAACGTAAGTACCGTTTTCTTTGCCAGCAACTTTTGTATTGCGGCCATCAACCAGAATTTTAGCGCCATCTCTTTCTGCTTCGCCAATAAACCTTTCAATTCTTTCCTGCGATGCTTTATTAATTACTGCTCCCAAATTTTCACCGGGAATAATTTTTCTAGCTTCTTCACAAATTTTATCAATGATGGCATCAACATTACCTACACCAATCATGGCGCTGGCGGCCATACAACGCTGTCCTGCACAGCCGCTCATGCTGGCTGCTACATTCTGTGCCGTCATGCCCGGTATTGCATCGGGCAACACCATAAGGTGATTTTTTGCACCGCCTAAAGCCAGGCATCTTTTATAATTTGATGTGGCACGTTGATAAACAATTTTTGCAACTTTGGTAGATCCCACAAACGAAACTGCTTCAATTTGTGGATGATCGCAAATAGCTTCTACAATTTCTACATCCCCATGCACAACATTAAATACTCCGTCTGGTAATCCGGCTTCTTTTAATAATTCAGCCAAACGTCCGCAACTCAAAGGCACTTTTTCAGATGGTTTCATAATCATACAATTGCCGAGTGCAATGGCATTAGGCAATGTCCAGTTGGGTACCATGCTTGGAAAATTGAATGGAACGATGGAAGCCACAACGCCAAGTGCTACATGCTCTGTACGGCATTCAACACCACGGCTTACTTCCAATATTTCACCAGTAACTAATTGTGGTAAAGAACAGGCAAACTCGGTTAGCTCAATTGACTTTTCAATTTCTGCAACCGATTCGCTGTAAGTCTTTCCGTTTTCTTCGCTGCACAATTCAGCCAGCTCTTTTAAATGTTTTTCCAGTAAAGTTTTATATCTAAAGAAAACCTGCACTCTTTCTTTAATAGGCGTTTTGTTCCAGGCCGGAAATGCAGCCTGGGCGGCTTTAACCGCATCATCCAGTTCTTTTGGGGATGACATGGGAACGGTGGATAATAATGTGCCATCCAAAGGAGATATAACCTGTAATATGCGGTTGGTTTGCGGGGCAACAAACTGTCCATTTACAAAATTTTGTATGGGGCTGTATTTCATTTTTAATAATTAAAGCATTTTTTTAAAAGTGTTTGCTTAAAATTAATGAATTTGAAAAGAACTATACTAAATAAAAGCAATTTGCCAGTTTTTTAAAAAGCAAAGGCCGTTTGCAGATATCATTGCTTTTGATGCCTGATTATGTTCTTTTATTTTGTGTGTAGCTTTCTTACATTTAAACCAGGCTCTTTAATTTTTGCATTAAATGCTATTTGATGTTTTAACCGCCCATACAATTTATATCAGTTTTTCCCAACATCAACCGTTTGCAATAAGGCTTCAATAAATATCCCGTAATTCATGCAATTTTTAATCTTTGTAAAAAGTTACATTTGAGTATAAACGATTGATATGCAAATACCCAAGCCCCGGCTCAGCTTCTGGCAAATCATTAATATGAATGTTGGTTTTTTTGGTATTCAGTATAGTTTTGGTTTACAACAAAGTGCCGTAAATCCTATTTACGATTTTTTAGGTGCCAAGCCAGATGAAATTCCGTGGTTAAACCTGGCCGGCCCGTTAACCGGTTTAATTATACAACCTATTATTGGTGCATTAAGCGATAAAACATGGCATCCAAAATTCGGACGCCGAAAACCATATTTTTTAATTGGCGCCATCATGTGCAGCATTGCACTTTTTTTATTTCCATTCAGTTCTTCATTATGGATGGCTGCTGGTTTACTGTGGGTGCTTGATGCCGGCAACAACACCGCCATGGAACCTTATCGTGCATTTGTTGCCGATAAGTTAGATGATGTACAACAGCCAATGGGTTTTCAGGCTCAAAGTTTTTTTACAGGTTTTGGCCAAACGCTGGCAAACGTATCGTTGTTTGTTTTTCCTTTAATCATTATTGGCTACACCGGTAAAATTCCCAATTGGGTTTTTGCATCATTTTTTGTTGGTGCGGTATGCTCTATCGTTTCGGTTTGGTGGAGTATGAAAACTACACCAGAAATACCACCAACTTCCCAAGAACTTGAAGAAATAAAAAAGAAAAATGAAGGAATGCCACACCCGGTAATACAGTTTTTTCTTTCTATAATTACAACGGTTATTGCATACGCAGCCATTCTTATTTTACTTATTCCCGAACTTTTTGTCAAAGGCACTATCAGAAAAGTAATGGGCTCTTTAAATAATAATAAAATCACCCGTTCACTATTTGCTCAAAACATTGAAATATTTGAAGCCATTACGGTGATGCCCAAAATAATGTGGCAGCTTGCATTGGTATATTTATTTCAATGGTATGCCTTGTTTTGCTACTGGCAAAACAGTTCAAAAAGTATTGCACTATCTGTTTATAATGCTACGCCCGATAACACTGCGTTGTACGAAAAGGCTGTAAGCCTTACCGGCCTGGTAAACGGCTGGTACAACATTGTAACTTTTTTAGTAGCATTTGCGTTGGTTGGTTTTGCCCGTAAATACAGTCCGCAGTGGGTTCACTTTTTTTGTTTGATAATGGCTGCAATCGGATTCATTGCTTTTCCTTTTATAGCCAACAAAACTTTATTGTTTGTAGCCATCACAGGCTTTGGTGTAGGCTGGGCAAGCATGATGGGCATACCTTACCTGATGGTTGTAAAAAGTATTCCCAAAGAAAGATATGGTGTGTACATGGGTATAATTAACATGATGATTGTAATCCCTATGTTTATTCAAACCATTTCGTTCGGATACATTATGAAACGTTTTTTAAACAACAATCCTGGTAATGCCATTCTTTTAGCAGGAGTGTTATTATTGGTTGCAGCATGTTTTACGGCTATTATTAAAACTGCAAACAGTACCAACGAAGAAATTTTACCTGTAGCTCCTATGCACTAAAAAAATAAACCTTAACCTGAATGAACAAAATACTTTGCATTGGAGAAGCCCTGATAGACATGATTTGTACAGACAAAGGTGCTGCATTATCTGATGGCGAAAATTTTTTAAAGAAACCAGGCGGTGCCCCAACAAATGTGGCCGCAGCCATTGCAGCTTTGGGTGGCGATGCCTGGCTTGCAGCAAAGGTTGGTGCCGATCCTTTTGGCAACCACCTGATTGATGTGATGCAGGATTTTGGTGTATCTACCAGGTATGTTATACAAGACAAAAATTATTTTACCACGTTTGCTTTTGTATCGCTTTTAAAAAACGGCGAACGGGATTTTTATTTTAACCGGGGCGCCGATGGTGAATTATCAAGAGAAGAAACGGATAGTATAAACCTGGATGATTTTTCAATTATTCACTTTGGATCGGCCACGGCATTTTTACCCGGCCCTTTGCAACTGGCTTACCAAAGCCTGCTGCAAAAAGCCTTACAGCGGAATATATTTATAAGTTTTGATCCCAATTACAGGCAATTGCTGTTTCAAAATGATCAGCAATCTTTTATTGATCAGTCCTGGAATTTTTTATCGGTATGTAATTATTTTAAAGTGAGCGATGAAGAGGCTCTTCTACTTACCGGCTGTAATAATGTTGATGATGCCGCTGCAGATTTTATTAAAAAGACCAAGGCAATATTCACCATCACGCTGGGTAAAGAAGGAACACTTTTAGGCATAAATGGTACAACAGTGATTGTATCCAGTATCGCCATTAATGCTGTTGACACAACCGGCGCAGGCGATGCGTTTGTGGGTGCGGTTTTATTTCAGTTGAGTAAACTAAACACAACAGCCATACAAAATTTAAGTGCTGCCGATTGGCAAACCATTTGTAGCAATGCCAATAAAGCCGGGGCCAGAACCTGCGAATACCTTGGTGCCATGGAGGCATTTAAACACCTTAGTAAAGACATATTTAATTAGACCCCGATGAATATTGATAAAGTGACTGGCAAAAAAAATAATGTAACAGAAATTGCTGAAAAAGAGATAAGCATACGGCAAACTGATGCCGCTGTAACAATATTAAAATTATACAACAGCCTCTACCAAAATCATCCCGACTATAAGCAAGGCTACAGCGATTTATTTTTAATTATTGAAAAAGCAATTACAACCAGAAGTGAAAATTTAAAAGATAGAGACCATGATAAACTGCAAAACAAAGCGGAGCAATGGTTTTTAAGTAACCGCTTGTGTGGTATGAGTTTGTATGTTGACAGGTTTTGCGGCACCCTGCCTAAACTTAAAACAAAACTTGATTATTTTAAGCAACTGGGCATTAATTTTTTGCACCTGATGCCCCTGTTTGAAAGCCCGGCAAATGAGAGTGATGGCGGTTATGCTGTATCTGATTTTAGAAAAATTGACCGCCGTTTTGGTAAACTTGCCGATCTTGAAAATCTGCAGCAAAAAATGCAGCAAGAAGATATGTACCTGATGCTGGATATTGTTTTAAACCATACATCTAACAGGCACGGATGGGCATTAAAAGCCAAAGCCGGAGAGAAAAAATACCAGGATTATTTTTATTTTTTTGATAACAGAGATGTGCCAGATCAACTCGATATGACGATGCCCGAAATTTTTCCGCAGAGTTCGCCGGGCAACTTTACGTATGTGCCCGAGTTAGATAAATGGGTAATGACTGTTTTTCATAATTACCAGTGGGATTTAAATTACCGTAACCCTGCTGTATTTAATGAAATGCTCAACAACATATTCTTTTATGCCAACCTGGGGGTGGATGTTTTACGGATTGATGCGCCTGCATTTATCTGGAAAAAGGATGGCAGTACCAGCCAGAATTTAGACGAAGCTCATACCCTGCTTAAATTGATAAAACAATGTGTGCAGCTTGCCACACCGGGCATGGCATTACTGGCAGAAGCCATTGTGGCACCAGCCGAAATTATGAAATATTTTGGCACCGGTAATTATACAGCAATAGAATGCGACATGGCGTATAATGCCACCCACATGGCATTACAGTGGGATGCACTGGCAACCGGCGATGTACGGGTAATGATGGCAGCACAACAAAGTTTGCTGCAAAAACCCTACGGCACATCCTGGATAACCTACACACGCTGCCACGATGATATAGGCCTTGGCTACGATGACCACATGATTGGTGAAGCCGGTTACGAACCTTACAATCACCGCGTTTTTATAAAAAATTATTACTCGGGTAAATTCCCCGGCTCGCCTGCTAAAGGTGCTTTGTTTGCAGAAAATGAAAAAACCGGCGATGCAAGAATTAGCGGCTCACTGGCTTCGCTTTGCGGATTGGAAAAAGCATTGCAGGACAACAATGAAACTGAGATACAAAAAGCAATTAACAAAATAATTTTAATGCAGGCGCATAGCTTTTTTATTGGCGGCCTGCCCATGCTTTTTTACGGTGATGAGCAGGGCTATACCAATGATTACACTTACCTGCAGGATGCAGATAAAAGTTATGATAACCGTTGGATGCACCGACCTTTAATTGACTGGGAGAAAAATAAAAACGCCGGCAAAAAAGGCACAACAGAAAATAAAATTTTTTCGCTTACAAAAAAACTCATCAGCATACGTAGCAGCCTGCCTGTTGTGGCTGATAAAAAAAACCTTACCTGGCTTAATACGGATAACCGCCATATTGCAGGTTTTATAAGGGCATGGGATGATGACCGTGTTTACTGCCTGTTTAATTTCAGCAACTTTACACACAAAATAAGCTGGTATGTTTTTAAACAAAATAAAATGAAGCCGGTTTGGTTGTACGATCATTGGAGCGGAGAAAGCTTTGCAGTTGGTGCAGATAGCGAACACCTGCAACTGCGACCTTACCAGTTTTTAATTTTACAGCCGAAGTAAATTTATTGGGCCCCGTATTTTTTTATCAGGGCAAGTAGTGTACCGTTTGTCCAGCCAAAGCCATCCTGGCCGGGATATTCGCCGCCACCGGCTTCAAGCTTTGTATCCACAACATTGTATTTTTCCATCAGCTTACCAGTACGGCTAAACACATCGGTACATAATTGTATCCAGCGCCGGGCAATTGTTTCGGCAAGGGTTGCATATCCATAATTTTCCAAGCCGCTTATAGCCATCCAATGCAACGGTGCCCAGCCATTGGGTGCATCCCATTGCTGGCCGGTGGTTTCCAAAGTACTTATCAAACCACCTTCCTGTAAAAATTTATTCTCAATTAATAGAGCAATTTTTTTTGCCGCATGCGGCGATGCTATCTTAAAAAATAGAGGATAAACAGATGCCAGCGAAAAAATATCTTTCTGTTTTTGTGATCCTAAGTCATAATCAAAATAAAATTCCTGTTCATCACTCCAGCAATATTTTTGCAATGCCGCTTTTCTTTTTTCTGCAGCTTGTAAAAAATTTAAAGTGGCTGTTTGATTTTGCAATTGTTGATGTGCTGCTGCTATAGTTTCTTCCAGATAAAAAAGCAAACAGTTTAAATCAACCGGAATAATATCAGCCGTGTTAATGCTTGCAAAAGAATTTTTATCGGCAAACCAGCGGCTTGAGTAATCCCAGCCCGACTCTGCACCGGCTCTTAAATGCCTGTACATTTCTGCCACATCTCTTCCTGAATCGGCTGCCAGTTCTACATCTTCCCGGTAAGACTCCGGCCTGGGTGTTTGGTTTTCGTCCCAATACCTGTTCAATATTTCTCCATCGGGCATCAAAGCAACATGGTTAATTTTTTTATTTGTCTCACTGAGATTTTTAGAACCCTTCATCCAAAAAGCATATTCTTTTTCTAACTGCGGCAGATATGTTTCCATTACCGCAGTTCCTTTTATCTGCGCCAGCAATTGTATCATCAATGCATAAAATGGTGGTTGAGAGCGACCCAAAAAATAATTGCGGTTTCCATTGGGGATGTAGCTATACGCATCAATCAGGTAAGAAAAATTATTTACCATGTTTTCTATCATATCCACCTTGCCCGAAACTTTTAAACCCAGCATGGTAAAATAACTATCCCAATAATAGATCTCTCCAAACCTGCCACCAGGCACTATATACGGGTAAGGCAATGCAATTAACGAACCTTTTGCTACTGCCGGTTCACGGGTTAAAAGCTTCCACAAAGCTTCTATATTTTCAGCTACCGGTTTTTGCAGATTGCTGCTGTAATTTATTTCAACTTTGGCAGGCAGTTCGTAATTATCCAGCACAAATTGATGAAGATTAAATGCAGCGGTATTTTTTTGCTGATCGTATTTTTCAAATATTATTGCTTCCAAAAACTTTGGTGTACAATCCACAAATGTTTTTCCATCGGGAAAAATGTTGTTCAACTGCACATCGTGCAATAAAGAATTGTTTTGTTGTTGCTCCATAAAAAATGATTAATGCGCACTTGCAGATGCGCTAATATCCGCATTTGCATTGCCGGATTTTACCTGCAATCTTCTAAATAAAAAAAGCAATACGGCAAGCACGGCAATTGGCAGCAGCGAAAAATAAAAAGCAGATTGCCCGCCATAAGCACCAAATATATGGCCGGTGATGATGGAGCCTGTTGTGCCGCCCAATGCAGAGAAAACAACAATAAGCCCCGTCATGGCGGCATGCCTGTGTGCAGGCAAACGGCTTAGTATTACTGAATTAATTGCCGGATAAATAGGTGCCAGAAAAAGACCAATCATGGGAAACGCAAATGCAACAAGTGGCACATCTGCAAGACTGCTGATGTTACCAACAGATAAATTTTTTGTAAGCGGCACAGTGATGAATACAATGGCTGCGGAGGCTGCAAGGCAAGTCAGCAGTACATATAACCAGTTTGTTTTTTTAAAAACAATGCCGGCAAAAAAACGACCCAATGCAAATGCTGCCGATAATATACTTGCCATTTGAATGCTTAAAGTTTTAGAAAGATGCAATACATCTTTATTAAATGTGGGCAGCCAACTCATGATGCTCTGTTCTATCAGCACATAAAAAAAAGCACTCATTATAAATACAAGTACCAATGGTTTAATAATAAGTTTAAGCATGCCTGTAAAATTATCTGTCATATTTTTTGCCTCTGCCAAGGCAGCCTGCTTTACACCGGTTTCATCAAGCTTTGTTGATAATAAAAGTAAAAATGCTGCGCCTGCAATAGCCGCCAACAAATAATAAGCCTGTAACCAGGATTGCGATGCCGGGTTATCATCATCTACAAAATGAGCAAACAAAAAATAGCCTGCAAGAATACCTACCATAAAAAAAGATTCCAGAAAATTCATCAGACTTAGGTGTTCTTTTTCGTTTTTTGTAACCAGACCCAATGTGGCAAACACCGAAACTTTTATCAGCGCAAAACCAAAACCTACGGAGGCAAATAATAATTTTGTCATCCAGAAATACGGCACCACAGGCATTATCAGGCACATGGCGGTAACAACAGCCAATGCAATCAGCATGGCCTTTTTATACCCGATACGCACAATAAAAGAAGCCACGATAAAAGAAGTGGCAGCAATGCTGAGGTCTTTAAATGCTTCCAGCACACTGGCAGCGCCTTTGGTTATATCGAAGTTGCCTTGCACCTGCAATATTACCGTACCCACACTGTTGAGCAGGATGGCAAAAACAAAATAATTAAGAAACAGAGATACTTTTAGTTTTAGTGTTTGCATATTTTTATTTTCGATTTTTAAAAAAACTGCCGTTTAATTTTTAAAGGGACCCTCCTTCAACCAGCATTGATTCCAGCATAACTTCTGCTTTAATTTCTTCTTGCTTTAATGCAGTGAGCATTTGCACAAATGCTAGCTTGCCAAGTTTGTACCCGCTGGTTTCCACATAGGTTATTTTAGGGTTGTATAAGGTTGGTATAAACCCGTTACTTATTCCTATTATGGCAATATCTTCAGGCACTTTCAGGTTTAACTCATGCACCGCATACATAACGCCTATCAGTATCATATCGCCCATGCAAAAAATAGTATCCGGCCTGTTAGTATCCATTAAAGCCTGTAAAGCCTCTGTTTTTGATTCGGCTATACTTTCGGGATACCTGACAGTTACTACTGTTTCAGGTGCCAGCTTATCAAATGTTGTTTTTAACGAACTGGCACGTTTTTGTGTAATACTTAAATGTGGGTGACCAAAAAGTGCCAGCACATTTTTTTTCTTTTTTGCAATGATTGCCTCAGCAGCAATTTGTGCAGCATGTTCATCAGCAAGGCATACCCTGGTGCAACCTTTTAACTCTACCACCCTGTCGAAAAAAACAACCGGAATTTTTTGTGACAGCATCCTTTCGTACAAACTCAAATCTTCTGTATGAATTGAAATAGAAGCAAATATTCCGCTAACCATGTTTTTCCTGAACAGGTTAAGATTTGCATTTTCGATATATAACTCATCTTTAGATTGCATAATAAATACCGAATAACCAAGTACCCTTGCCTCCTCTTCAACAGCCGCAATAAATGAATCATAAAAATGATTTTCAATAGTTGGAACCAGTATTCCCAACACATTGCTTTGCCTTGTTCGCAATTGTACTGCATAATTATTGGGTTCATATTCCATCATGGCAGCCAATTCCTTCACTTTTATTTTGGTAGCTTTTGAAATATCCGGATGATCTTTAAGTGCCCTGGAAACAGTTGAAATGCTTATGCCCAGTATCTCAGCCATTTCTTTAAGTGTACTTTGCTGCATAATTATAGCTTTTGGTATTGTAGTTAGTTAAAGCTAAAATAACACTTTATTAATCACTGTGTAATCTAAACTAAAGATGTAGTTTTTCTTATTGCAATTCTTTAGTTTTTTGTGCAGGTGCCAAAATATTATTAACTTTTTTTACCAGCTGCTAATTGGCTAAAGTAAATGTTACCGTTGATTTATTTTGTTTAGATGATGCATTGAAAAAAAGGGAATAGCTAATTTTACAGTCACTACTTTTTCATTTTAATTCGTTGCAAAATAAATTGCCCAATGTTTATACCGGCTGCATTGCCTGCTTCATTATCAAACCGGTAATGTATGCCGCCATACAGGCGTGACATGGCTGCTTCTTTAGCAGCCATCCTGAAAGACTGTACTGTTCTGCTTTTTATACCAAACTCCAGCAGGGAAGTATCGCTGAAAGAAAGTTTATCGCCAAACCAGGCCGTCATAACTTCGGCAGCAGCCGCCGAGATGGTTGCATGGCCGCTGCTGTAAGATGGAAAGGGTGGCGTTTGAATGTAAGGCCTCCAGTTGTCATCAACATATTTATCAATTACGGTTTCGGGGCGTATATAATTACTTCTGAATTTTTCGTCCCAGCAACTTATAAAAGCGTCAAACAAGCTGATGGCTGTTTGTGTGTAAGCTGCTACTGTTGTATTAAAATCGGCAGCTGCGGCATGGGCACCAATACCCACAATATTCATCCAGTGGCCCGGTGGCGAAAACTTTTTAGTAGCATAACTGGCGTGGCCAACCACATTTAATTTAAATGGGTTATCATCCCAAAAATCGGCAATGTGTTTTTGTTCTGCTGTTAAACTATCGCCTGTATATTTTACTTCCATCATAGCTTTATAAAAAAAACTGTTTTTGTTTTTTATATCAAACAGCGGTGGCCTTGGCGGCATAAACTGCGATGCAGAGTCAAGCACAAGTGGCCGTATCTCAGGCCAGTGCGGCTCCAGCGCCGATGCGTACATGGGCGGTGTAGGAGCCCAGCGGCTGATATCATCGGGCAATATGGTAAATTTTTCGGCTGTACGGGTTTGGGCATAATTATCTTTTTTGCTCCAACGTAAAACAGCCGCCACCACCGAATCGGAAAACGTGGTTGTATTTTCTATTTCGTCTTCGGACATACCGGTACTATCGGCATCTTTTTTAAGTTGTTCATAGTACCCCATCATACTCCCTTCGGGAAAAGTAACTGCATTACCAACTTTTGTAAATGCAAGCAATGCTGCAAGATTAAAATTAATTGGTTTGCCAGTTGCTGGTTTGGGCATGGCAGGCAAATGTTTTATTTGTCCGCTCAAACTGATGTAACTGCTGTCACCAGCAACTATACACTCGTAAGCCGCTATGTTGGCATACACATAATTGCGGCTGGCAATTACCGGCGGAAAATTATTTTCCAGCACAACATCATTCAGCATTTTTACTGTTTTATTATACAGTACCGCATTGCTGAAATATTTTTTATACCCTTCGCTTTTTTGCTTTTGGTTACATGCCACAAAGCATAATAACATAAAAGGCAACCATAACTTTAAAAATCTCATACTTACATTTAATTGATAGAAAATAAAGTTACTTTCTTTTTAAGAGTTTATAGTAATGTTGCTGAAGCATGCTAAACACAAAATTTATTTAACGGTGTATGTTTTTTTCTGCGGACCAACACCTTTTATTGTTAAGCTTTTCCATTGTTTTGGTAAAACCGATTTTATCTGCACCAATCCAGCGGGTGTAATATCCAACCCACCAAAACCCATAAGCATGGCCTGTATTACACCACCAGCACCGGTTGCAAAGTAAGGATTGGTGCCGCCTTTTGTTTCAGCAATCACTCTGAAAGGCGGATTAAGATTTGGACTGTAAGCATCTTTAAACCAATGAAAAGCTTTTTCATTGTCGCCCAGCCTGGCATACAGCAAAGAAAAAATTGCCTGTGTCATTGCCGGTGTGCCTTCATCAGGAATACGGGTTTCGTAAAAGGCAAGATCTTTTTTTATTTGTAGCGGATCGGTAATTTGTTTTAAAGGATAGGACAGTAAATTAACATCAGCTTGTTTTATGCCTTCGCCTTTATAAGTTTCATGCTCTCTGGTAACTCCATCTGCCATTTTTAAAATGGGAATATTGTTTGCAACATGCATCCAATCGGCATCGGCTGCAATGCCTAAAATTTTTGCAGCTTCGGTTGCATTTTGCAAATTACTTTTTGCTGCAGCATTTGTAAATGCATTGTTGTTTACATTCTCGGCCCACTCATCGGCTGCCACTACATTATTAATATCGTAATGGCCGGCGCCATTACGCTCAACTCGGCTTGCCCAAAAATCGGCGGTGGCACTCAGTAAGGGCCAGCCTTTTTCTTTAAGCCAGAGTTTATCCTGTGTAACGCAATAATAATTCCATGCAGCAAAGCCAACGCAGGCAGTTATATGATGCTCAAACGGGCCGCTTAAAGCCCACACCGGTGTTTCTTCTACGCCGCTTTCGGCACTCTCCCACGGAAACATGGCTCCTTTGTATCCTTTGCTGAATGCATTTTTCTTTGCAGCATCCAACCGCTGAAACCTGTATTCCATCAGGCTTTTAGCCATTTCGGGATGCATGACCAATAGTGATGGAAACATCCACAACTCGGTATCCCAAAAAACATGGCCATTGTAACCAAGGCCGCTTAACCCCATGGGCGAGGGTGATAATGCTGTGCCTTCTCTTGCAAAAGAATACAAGTGGTACAGCATACTGTGTACATCCTGCTGGCTCTGCTCGTCGCCCTCAATAATAATATCACTCTTCCACAATTCCTGCCAGGCATCGGTATGAAATTTCAGTAATCTTTCTCTTCCCTGCAGCTTTGCAAAAATGGTTGCACGTTCTGCTTCATTCAAAGGATCGGGATGATGAGCGCTGGTTATGGATGAACCTGCAATGGAATAACGATAGGTTTCGCCTGCTTTAATTTTTTTTACAAACTTCATCAGGTGCATATTATTATCCCACATTTCGTGTATCACTTTAGGCTCGTTGCCATGTACCTCGCTGAACAAAAAAGTATTGCTGGCACACATCAGTAATTTGCCCGTTGGGCTTTTGGCTGCAGAGGTAAGCAGACTGATGACCACATGAGGTCTGTCAATTTCGTTGTAATAATTCTGTACATCTTTTAATGCATCAGGTGCTTCCATTACGCTGGCAGCATTGATAGCAATATCTTTTTTTGCGGTGATGTTAACATCCATCAGCACTGTGTAAGGCAAATGCCTCAGCGAATAATAGGTGTAGGAAACCGTGGCTTTTTCGCCATAATCAAAACTGGTGGTGAAGCTGGCTTTTTTCATATCCAGTTCCTGCACCATTGCAGTAATATTTTTTGCTTCCATTCTTTTACCATCAATTTCCAGGTAAGAGTTAAGCAGGTTAAAACTTTTTAAAAAATTACTAACCCTGCCGCGGCCGTACAAATCGTACGCACCGGCAAGCACCACATCTTTTACTTTAAAAGGCTCGGGCGATGATACAATACCAATCATGCCATTGGCAACAGTAATGCCGTAGTAATTATTGGGATCAATTTTAGCGGCAACGAGTTTCCAAACATCAACTGTTTGCGCAAAAACCGTAGCATTAAAAAAAACAAAGAAGGAGAAAATAATTTTCTTCATAGCAATTAATCGTTTTATAAATAAGCAATAACAATGTAGCATTAAAAAAGCAAAAACCCCTACTATCTGACTACTTGGGGTAATTGCAAACGATTGTTGTAAAAAATTATAAGATATTCTTTTACTTTTCTAAATAGATGCTGCTTTAAGGCATAACATTCTTTGTTGTGGGACTATCTACTTATAAGAAATTTTATAGAAAGTGATTTTAAAGTTACTGATAAAGAAAAATGAATTTTAACCATTTAAAGAATAAACAAAACAGGGATAAACGTCCTCCACAATTTCAAAAACTATTTTCCGCAGTTACATTTTCAAATATATTTTGAAATTTCTAAACCTTTCAAGATTATAAGTTGTTTAACATACATCGCAATAAGTTAAACAATTAAAATTTATTAGAAACTCTGATAAAACATCTAAAATTTATTTTTCAAACCAAAACAATATAATAATATGGATCAAACATTTCTGGGAATTCTCCCAATCGCAAACAACAATTACGTGGCTTTCACCTTTTTTGTAGGTTGTATGGCCATGCTGGCAGCGTCTGTTTTTTTCTTTTTTGAAGTTTCGAACACCACAAAAAAATGGAGGACATCTGTTTTAGTTTCCGGCCTTATCACTTTCATTGCTGCTGTACATTACTTTTACATGAGGGATTACAACCTGGAGACAGGTGAGTCTCCAACCTTCTTCCGTTATGTTGACTGGATTTTAACCGTTCCCCTAATGTGTGTTGAGTTTTACCTAATCACAAAAAAAGCAGGTGCAAAAATAAGCCTGTTGTGGAAATTAATTGCCGCCTCAGTATTTATGTTGGTTACAGGTTACATTGGCGAAGCAATTTACCCAATGGAAAAACAAAGCTGGATATGGGGTTTTGTAAGTAGCCTTGCCTATTTCTATATTGTTTATCTTATCTGGTTTGGAGAAGTAGCCAAACTAGCAAACAGTGCCGGGCCTGCTGTTGCAAAAGCAAACAAAACGTTAGCCTGGTTTGTATTGGTAGGTTGGGCAATTTATCCTATTGGATACATTGCCGGCACAGAAGGCGGCTTGTTTGGTGTTAAAGTATTTGAAGGATTGTCATTAGACATCGTATATAACATTGGCGATGCAATTAACAAAATTGGTTTTGGCCTTGTGATATATGCGTTGGCGCAAACTGATAAAGTTAATGAGACAGCCTGATAACATTCAACTACAGCATAATAAATTTGATATTATGCTGTAGTTCTTTTTTCATGTTTCATTTGATGTAAGATAACCGCATTCTTCTACTTTACTAATCATTACTGTAATGATCCGAATAGTACTTTTAATAGCTGGTGCAATACTGTTGATGGTACAGCACTATATTCAGCCTTTGTCTGGCTCGTTGCAGGTTATAATTTTTTTATCTGGTATTGTTTTGCTAGGCATACCGCACGGGGCCGCAGATTTATTAATAGCTACTCAAAATTCAGCATCCCAAAAAAAATCGTTTTCACCAGTGCTGTTTTTTGTAAATTATCTCGGTCGTTTATTCTTATTTTCAGCCATACTATGGTTTTTTCCGCTCGCCGGAAACCTGTTATTTATAATTTTTGCCGCTTACCATTTTGGTGAAACTGATTTACATCAGTTTAAAACCAATACTTTTTCGGGTAAATTTTTTGTACTCAGTTATGGCCTTGTTGTGTTAGGCGTGATAATGCTCAATCATTTTGAAGAAGTAAAGCCGCTCCTGATGCAGTTTAATGCCGGTATAAAACATGAATCATTTATTGATTTTATAGGGCAATACAGATACACAATTTTATCCTGCATCGCTGTGCTGTTTTTTGCAAGTACTTTCTTTTACTTTTCGGCAAACAACAACACTGAGCAACAACAAGGGCAGTTTTTAGTACAGTTTGCAGTGATACTTTTTATACTGTTTAACTTACCAATGATACTTGGCTTTACATTTTATTTTATTTTATGGCATTCTGTTTTATCACTCCGCAATATCATAAAATACCTGCGTAAAGATGGTCTATTTTCTACCACACTTATTTCTAAACAATTAGCATTTTACAGCATGTTAGCTATTGTCGGTATTGGCATATTTGGCATAACCGGCTTTATGTTTATCAGTAATAATGCCATGATGGTGTATGTATTTCTGGGGCTGGCTGTATTAACTGCACCGCACATGCAGGTGATGCATGATATGTACAGAAGCATGAGGAACAAAAGCCAAATATAATAATGTTAAAATAAAATAAACCGAAACCTTTTAATTCAAAAATTGTTGTAATTATTCAAACCAAAAAATAAAAAATATGAAATCGATTAAACAGATTGTGTTATTACTTACAGCAGGAATTTTTACACTGAATGTAACCGCACAAAACACTTCAGACATTGTGGATGTAGCTGTAGCGTCCGAAGCACATACCACATTAGTAGCAGCTGTAAAAGCAGCAGACCTGGTAGCTACGTTAAAAAGTAAAGGCCCTTTTACAGTATTTGCACCCACCAATGATGCTTTTGCAAAATTACCGGCGGGAACAGTGGAGACATTGCTTAAGCCTGAAAATAAAGCAAAGCTTGCCAGCATACTTACTTATCATGTGGTAGCCGGAACACTTGATGCTAAAGCAGTGATGGCAGCTATTAAAAAAGGAAAAGGAAAGGCAGCCCTTACTACTGTGGCAGGTGGAAAATTAACGGCTAGTGTAGAAAATGGAAAAGTAATTATAACAGATGAAATGGGTGGAAAAGCAACTGTTACTGCAACCGATTTAAAAGCCAGCAATGGAATTATTCATGTGCTGGACAGCGTTTTGTTACCTATGTAAAACTAATCTGAGTATTAAAATAAACAACTGCCACTAAAAGCGGTTGTTTATTTTAATAACTTAACATTCTTAATTTATTAAAAAATAATTTTTAAAAATTTACCTTTAACCTTGAAAGTATATCAGTATAAACACAATGAAATATTGATGAATGAATCACTTCTTCATGAACACAGCTTTGTTGATGTATATAATGAACTGTTTAACAAACTGCTGCTTTCAGGAAATATCAGTGAAAAAAAAATCTATCAGTCTCTCAACATACTTAATAATAGAATCACTTCAGCTCCGCATATCGTTAAGGCATTATTATTGAAAAATGATTTACCTGCTTTTAAATTTCTTATATGCAAAAATTAAGCCGTAAAAAGCAATTTTAGTTTTACTGAAATTGTTTTACGCCATTAATTAATATTATATTTTTTCTCAGAAAATGTAACTTCTATTTGGTGTGAAAGAAATACACAGCTGCACCAGGCAACTTATCTGAATTTAAGAAGCTTTAGTTTACATCCATGTGTACATTTAGTAACTAACAAGTAGGAATTATCACAATATTATTTTTTTCTTTTTGCCTCCTGCAAGCTTAAATAAAAGCCAGCTCCAAACAACAATGTGATTAACCCAGCAAAGTATGGTATTAAACTAGTCATTCTTTTTGCTGTTTAAAAGTTTTAAATAAATACCAAAGCCAATAATTGATGGCACCCAAAGTCCAACAAAAATGGCCGATTCCTTTTCGCCCCTGAACCAAAGCGTTTCGGAAAAAATGAGAGAAAGAAGTGCAGAACCCATAAGCAGGATATCTGCCACCGTAAATTTTTTAATCATAATTGTAATTTTGAAAATGTTATTTAATTTTTCTAATTCTATGCACTTAAACAAAAAAAATTCCTTTATGTTCAGCTATAATGTTTCATATATTTTTACATTATTACCATCTGCTGTTACTTTCAGGGATTATATCCAGGCTTTGTGAAAGTATCGTTTTTGTAAATTATAATCATTAGTGTCCCGTTAAATTAGTTCAATTTTTAATTGTTCACATTTTTGTTCTTTGACATTCTTATAGACAGGGCTTTGCAATAACTCATTTAAGGGT
>JAYURR010000034.1:0-52790 GCA_043756605.1 Chitinophagaceae bacterium | reverse complement strand
TCTTTCTTAAACGTTTTTTACGCTTGTGTGTTGCAATTTTATGACGTTTTCTCTTTTTACCACAAGGCATAACTAGTCTTTTTTGTGTTTAAAATAATTTTTTTAAATATGTGTTATCGAATTTTACTTCGATTTTTTTACCGTAATGATTTAATCCTTTCATCTACTTCCTGGCTGTAATGCGGATCATTCACCAACCTTTTGCTTATCGTGTACCACTTAATTGCTTCTGCTTTTTCTCCTTTAGCAGCGTAAGTATCTGCTAAAAATGCAACCGCCTCCTCGTTATCGGGTTGCGCTTTAACTACTTTTTGTAAACGCTCAATCGCTTTGTCATATTGCCCGGACACATACCCACCAACACCCAGCATCATTTGCGCTTTCATGTTGTTCGAATCTTTACGAACAACACTTAACAACTGCTGAATGCCTTTCATGGTCTCTTCGGGTCCGCCCACTCTGCCTTTCCCAAGTATATAACAACTTCCCAAACCAACTTTTAAATCGTCGTTGTTTGGGTTAAGTTCTATCGCTTTTTCAAATAAGGCTATTGCCTGTGCTGTTTTCCAGTTTAATTTTGCCTCATCTTCTTCTGCCCGCAGGTTATCTAAAATTAATTGGGCAGCAAAGGTGAGGTTTTTTTCCGACTTATCCAACTTAGCAGCCTCAGATAAATAATAAACATAGGGTTCAAAAGATCTGGCACTGTCTTTCCAAAAATTGGCAAGCTGCGTATTTGCTGTAATTAGTTGACTGTTAACATCTCCACGTGTTACGCTATTTTCTAATTTACCAAGATTTATATTTTGCGATGCAGTTAAATGTTTCTTTTCCTCTTCAATAAATTTAAGCATATCGAAGTTTTTAACCGTTTTTACGGCGGCGGGTGGTGGTACTTTGCTTTTAGGAGCAATGGTAGATCCGAATTTAAAAAGGAGCAATACTATTGCCAGGCCGGTAATAGTAATAATTAGTTGTTTTTTAAACATTTATTGTAGCCTGCTTTACTTTTCAGGAATGCAAAGGTACACTAGTCTTCGTTGTCATTTTCTATTTCCGCAGTCTCTTTAATGTTTTTTGAATATTTTATTTCCAGCATAAATTCTTTGGCAGGTTTAAAAGCAGGTATAAAATGTTCGGGAATTTCAACCGCAATATTTTTTTTGATATTACGGCCTATTTTGGCGGCTCTTTTTTTGGTAATAAAACTACCAAAGCCACGTATATATATGTTTTCGCCTGCTGCCAAACTTGTTTTAACAGCTTTAAACATGGTTTCCAGCGTTACCAAAACATCTACTTTGGGTATGCCTGTTTTGTCGGAAATTTCATTAATAAGATCAGCTTTTCTCATAAAACTTTATTTAAAAATATTTTCTCTAAGAAATATACAACAAAAAATCCGAAATTTCCAAATTAAGTTGGTGATTATCAGATAGTATATAAAAAAATCTGATGTTTCCCTTAAACTAATTATATAAAAAACATACTGCATATAGGGCTAAGGAATGTACTTAAAATAAATTTGCTTTAATTAATAATGTTAAGTAAATTTAATGTATAAATATACTGCCTATGGATAAAAACAAAAATCCATTTATTGAAAATTAGTTTTTGTTTCAAACAGCTTTTTGTAAGTTATTTTCTCTTGTTCTTTTGTCCTTTTTTAAATATTAACCTATCAAATAGGCAGGTTGAAAACCAGGTTCAAAAACTAATTTTTCTCAATTATTTTTATTTTAAAAATCCGGCTCTAACCTCAGCCAAAATAAAAAATACATTATGAAAAAATTTAAGATGGGGGGGGGGGTGTTTTATTACTTCTCACTCTAAGCATTGTAATCTTTTCTTCCTGCAAAAAAGATTTTATCTCCGATTCTGTAAAGATAAAAGCTGCTTCTAAAAATAAAAATAGCGAATTGATTATTGCTTTAAAAGCAGGGCAGCAATTCTCCGTAAATAATACTAATAATTTGCTCCCAAATACTGGAGGTGGCTATTCAGTTTCTTTGGTTAATGGTATGCTAAAATTTAATAGCTCTGATGGCATGCTGAATTTTTTGAATGCTTTGGACACAGCTATTTCAAATTGGGATACAAACGCCGATCCCGAACTTGAAGGTTTACCATCAGAAAAAAATCTTGCAGGTGATCCAACAAAAAACGCATTCGATTCTGCAATGGGATTCAAATCTCTTAGAAAAAATTATGAAATGGCATATTATGATGATCCTAGTTTTCAAGCCAATTTATCAGTAAAAATTGATGAAGAAGATACAAGAACTGTTTTAAATGAAAACAATGAGGTACAGATTGGAACAACAATTTATAAATTTATGGGAACTAATATTATTGCTGAAATAGTAAATGAGGATTATACTACTTTACAATTTTTGAGAGACCACCCTGGCTTAATTAATAATAGCCCTAATCTTACACTTAAGGATATTACCACAGGTTTAAAATTACCACAATCTGACATTGTTTTTGGAACCTGTGTAATTACGGTAGTTTATGCCATTCAAAAAAACATAAATGGAGACTTCAGACAAATCCAGCTCAGGATGATACCAGTTGCAACACCTGAGAATGGGCCAGCTGCTTTTTGTGGCTACTATTATTATGTAAAATGGGGAGATGGTTTTGAAACATCTCCGTTCAACCTCGTTCCTACAGTAAATCATACTTACAATGCATCTCCAGCGCCAGGACAGTGTCAATCCTATAATATGTCTATAAAAGTTACAGCAATAACTTGTAATAATACCGATTGTAATAATAAAGTTGGCACTGCAAATCCTACTGTAGCTATTTGTAATGCTGTTCCAGGATGTGGAAAAAATACAAGTTCTGTTCCTTCTCAACCAAATTATTTCACCTATGGGGGTATAAATTACAGAATTATTGGTGAAGTTGGTGCCCAGCACGCAACCTCAATTTGGCCCAGAAGAAATATGATTTATAGCCGCACTTTTTGGCAAAAACAAAATTCAAACGGCAATTGGTACCCAACTAAAAATAGAAAGGCCTGGTTAACTGCAAGAGTATATGGCCCTGTGTTTTTAAACGATTGTTCAACCACAAGCCCACGTGATAGGGCTACAAGTAAGCGCAATCAGGTGCACATGGAAGTAAATGATGTAATTGGAGAGACTTTTGGATATACCAGAATAGACCCCAATTTAATCAAAAGCGATCATTATCTTTTTATTGATATTGGGGCAGGATATACTGTTAGCATACTCGGGCATAAACTACAATAACAATTTTTAAAAAACGGCAGGGTGTAATTTAATTACAACCTGCCGTTATACTTCTATATGAAAAAAATATTAGGCATAATAATCTTTATAGTATTATTCAGCAGTATAGTTAAATCTCAGGATAATTGGGGATTTTACATTAATGCATCTAATACAAGTATAATTAACAAAGATGCCAATTATACAAAAACCGCATTTAACAAGATAGGAGATTTTGCTGAAAGGCAGCCTTTCTATGGCAGCCTTATAAAACAATCGGCTACCTGGCATAAAAGTTTTGGCATTTGGTATAAAATCCCTTTAAATAAAGAAAAAATAAATTATTATATAGTTGCAGGTGTAGCTACTTACGGGCATAGAGAGAAATTAGATGGTGGTAAAAGTGAAGATTTTCCTTATGCTTTTTATCAAAATTTACCCCCTGGCGACTCTTCAATAGAAATAACTAATAAATACCGGAACTATTTTTTTAGTATAGGCTTTAAAGCTGATATTAAACTTTACAAAAGGGTTTTTACTGAGGTTCAATTAAGTTATTTGGTAAATAAGAATAATCGTAATAAAACTGTAAAGGCCTTTAGATCAGTATTTGATTATGCAGTATTGTATCAAGACGGTTTTGCTAAAGGCAAAGACATTGCTTTTAATGATGTAAATTATACCGGTATTTTGTTTTTTCAGGGAGGTGTTAATTATCAGATATTAAAACAACTAAAACTGCATATACTTTACAGCATTTCTTTAACCCCTGTAAATAAATACACAGAAATTAAAAAACTATACTATCGTGGTATTGCTTTACAAGTAAGCTACTCTGCCTGGTAAAAAAATAATTAAAATGAAAACATTAATAAACATAATGGCAATTGCCCTGCTTATATTTTTTACACCAGGGTGCAAAAAATTAAATACCAGCGGCCCCTGGAAAATTACCATTGATGATGGGGCAGCGGTATATAATTATTCTGGCGTTACCTATCCATCTGCTGATGGGTATTCTGCCACATTTAATAGCACTGCCGATTTTGGCTATAATGGCAATAATCAAGTAAATTCATTTTTTACACAATCGGGTTTTGAAGTAAAGCTGGGTAATGTAAGCAGTATTAATTTCAACTTATCCTTTCTAACATCCGACAGTGTAATTTTATCAAAATTGTTAACTTCAAATCCAAACCAGGTAAGGTTTGCCGCACTACAGCAAATTGTTAAAAAAGGGATTTATACCTTTTCTCCAAACACCACACAAGCATTACCAATAGTTATCTATACTGATAAAAAAGACAGTAGCTGGGGATCAGATCTTTCACAAACTAATTTTTTAGAAATAGTTTCCAGCAGTCCCAATACACAGGATAATACCGCTAATGGTATAATTACACAGATAAATTTTGACCTTGCTGTAAAAGGAATAAATTTTTCAGGCACTAAACGAATAAAAGGCACTATTTTTAGTTTCTTTAATCTGAACTAATTTGTATGATTTTAGATGCAGGAAGCTAGCCAAAAATCTTTCTTTACAAAAAAATTACTTACCTGGAACAGTAATTATAACGATCGGCCCATGCCCTGGAAAGGCGAAAAAGATCCTTACAAAATATGGCTTAGCGAAATTATTTTACAACAAACCAGGGTTGAGCAGGGATGGGCATATTATAACCGCTTTGTGGCCACTTTCCCCGATGTAAAAAAACTTGCAAAAGCACCCGAAGAAAAAGTTTTTAAACTTTGGGAAGGCCTGGGATATTATACACGCTGCAAAAACCTGCTTGCCACTGCAAAATTTATTGCAAACGAAAAGCAGGGTGTTTTTCCGGATAGTTACGATGAAATTTTAACTCTGAAAGGTATTGGGCCTTACACAGCCGCAGCCATCGGCTCTTTTGCATTTAATTTGCCCCATGCCGTTGTAGATGGCAATGTTTTCAGGGTACTATCCCGTTTTTTTGGCATTGATACTGCAACTGATAGTACTGCAGGTAAAAAATTATTTACACAGCTAGCTGAAGCACTGCTTGATAAAAAACAACCCGGCATTTACAACCAGGCAATTATGGATTTTGGAGCCGTGGTTTGTAAGCCGCAAAACCCTTTGTGCAGCGGTTGTGTCCTAAAAAGTAAATGCGTTGCTTTTATACTGGATAAGGTTGATCTGTTACCTGTTAAAGCCGGCAAAATGATAAAAAAAATCAGGTGGTTTTATTATTTTATTATTGAGCATAACGGAAAAATTTATGTAAAAAAAAGAGGCCCCAAAGAGATTTGGGAAAACCTGTATGAGTTTTTATTGTTTGAAACTGACAGACTGATGGCGATGGAAGAAATAGAAAAAACTGTTTTTTTTAAAAGTATAACTGAGAGTAATAAATTTGCAATACTACATGTTTCTAAAATGTACAAACAGCAGCTTACACACCAAACCATACATGGTTGCTTTATTCAACTTACATTAAAAAAAGCACCGCTTTTAATAAATTACAAACCGGTAACTTATAAAGAGCTTGATAAACTGCCTTTTCCTAAATTTATAACAAGTTTTTTGGCAGAAAATGAGCTGAGGGCTTTTGCAGGATAATGCCATCCTTTTCAATGGATATTGAAATTAGATGGCATTGTGCCGATTTTATAATCTGTAACCATTTTTTCTGGTACCATCGGCATAAAAATGTATCTTTAAATTTGTTGTAAGGCTGTATGGCAGGCCGCATAAGCAAACAGCAATTAAATTACTTTTTATGAGAGGTGTAAACAGGGTGATGTTGATTGGTAACCTGGGTAAAGATCCGGATATGCAGTTTTTGGAGGGCAATATTGCCGTGGCAAAATTTTCGCTGGCTACAACAGAATCGTACAAAGACCGAAGCGGTAAACTAATGTCGCAAACCGAATGGCACACCATTGTACTTTGGCGGGGCCTGGCCGAACTGGCTCAAAAGTATTTACACAAAGGAAGCCTGGTTTACATAGAAGGCCGTTTAAAAACACGTAGCTGGGAAGATAAGGAAGGCAACAAAAAATTTGCAACAGAAGTGGTGGGCGATAACCTGATTATGCTGGATAAAAAAGCCGATGGCAGCCAACCGCATGGTTTAGAAGGATTGGACGGACCCGATAGCGACCCCGATATACCAACAGCAGAAGATGGCTCAGAACGTTTACCTTTTTAAAGTAGCTTTGCGCTGTTTTTATGCTTTTATAAACTTATTCTTTTTATAACAAAATAATAAACTGGATAATATTTTTTACCTAAACTCATTGTTTTGGATTACCATTCGGTTCACCCTTTTTTTTCTTTTCATCTTCTGGCAATAACACCTGCCGCAACCACTGTACTTTTATTTATTGTAGTTATCCTTTTCATTTTATCTTTTTTACTGGCTGGTGCCGAGATCGCTTTTTTCTCTCTTACATTTAAGGATATAAACATGTTGCGTACCAAAAAGCAACCTGCTTACCGCCGCATTGTAAATTTGCTGGAGCAGCCAAAAACCTTGCTGGCATCTATGCTCATTAGCAACAGCTTTGTAAACATCGGCATCATTTTAATCTCCAATATTTTAATTGATGGTTTAATAGCAGGATTTCATTTAACCTTCTGGCCCATCTTTTTAATTAAAGTGGTTTCGGTTACTTTTTTATTGCTTTTGTTTGGAGAGATTTTACCAAAAGTTTGGGCTACGCACCATAAAGTATGGTTTGCTGCAACGGCTTCGCTTATCGTAGAAATTTTCAGCAGTTTATTTTACCGGTTTAGCAAATGGATGGTACGTTACAGTGATAAAATTGAAAAGAAATTTTCTTCCGAAAACTCTTCCACCATGGATCGCAGTCACCTGGATTATGCCATTGATCTGTTGCCCGAGCATGAAGCAACATCCGAAGAAAAATCAATTTTAAAAGGCATACGCAAATTTGGCGATACTACCGTAAAGCAGGTAATGCGCAGCAGGCTTGATGTGAGCGGCATTGATTTTAATTTAAGTTTTGCAGAAACCATGAAAAGGGTAGAAGAACTGCATTACAGCCGCCTGCCGGTTTACAAAAGTAATTTAGATGAAGTGGTTGGCATGCTGCACACAAAAGATATGTTGCCACATTTAAACGAAGCAGCAGACTTTGAATGGCACAGTTTAATGCGCCAGCCATTTTTTGTACATGAACAAAAATTAATAGAAGATCTGCTACAGGAATTTAGAAACAAACACATGCACTTTGCAGTGGTGGTAGATGAGTTTGGCGGCACATCGGGCATTGTAACACTGGAAGATGTGATGGAAGAAATAATAGGCGAAATAAAAGATGAATTTGATGATGAAGAAAGTGGCAACAAAAAAATAGACGAGCATAATTATATTTTTGAAGGCAGAACGATGATAAATGATGTATGCAAGGCAATTGGCATAGCCGCTGATGGTTTTGATGAAGTACGCGGAGAAAGTGATTCGCTTGCAGGATTGGTGTTGGAAATTGCCGGAGAATTTCCACAGGTAAATGAAGAAGTTGAAAGTGGAAATTACACTTTTATTCCGCTGGAAATACATAAGAACAGGCTTGATAAAATAAAGATCACAATAAAAAAGCCTGATGCGGTTTAGCCCCTGAATATTCAACATGAAAAAGATCACAATTTCTCTTTTTGCCCATTGCCTGTTGCCCATTGCCCTTTGCCTATTGCTCTCCGCCTGTAACTCAACCTACACCTCAAAAAAAACAGGGTATTATAAAATTGATTTTCCCGAAAGAAAATATACCAGCTTTCAGCAACAAGGTTTCCCTTATAGTTTTGAATATCCGGTTTATGCACGGGTGGTAAAAGACAGTACTTATTTTGATCAGGATGTACAAAATCCATATTGGGTTAATATAGATTTTCCAAAATTTGGTGCAAGGATATTTTTAAGCTACAAAGCCATTGGTGGTAAATCAACCTATAAAGTAAAACAGCCAGATGGAAGCTACAAAGATTCACTGGGCACCAATATTTTTGATTTTATGGTGAACGATGCATTTAAGCTTACCAATAAAAACGAATCGGTGGCCTCTTCCATAAAAGACAGTTTGTTTCATACACAAAACGGCATCACCGGTGTTTTTTTCCGGGTTGGCGGTAATGCTGCCACTGCCCGCCAATTCTTTATGAGCGATACCACAAAAAATTTCTTCCGGGGAGCTTTGTATTTTGATGTAACGCCCAATGCAGATTCGTTAAGGCCGGTGCAGGATTTTTTGCAGAAAGACATTGATCATCTTATCAGTACTTTTAAATGGATTAATAAATAAAATGCCAAGCTGTTTCTTAAACAAATTCATCTCATAAAGGCCTGCATTCGCTATTTTTGCACACTATGATTGCAATAGACAATATTCTGGTTAGTGATGCCGTAATTAAAGAGCAGTTTGTTTGCGACCTCAGCAAGTGCAAAGGTGCTTGCTGTGTTGATGGCGATGCCGGTGCACCGCTTGAAAATGATGAACTGGACAAACTAAACGAAGTATATGATGCGGTGTTACCTTATCTGAATGAAACCAGCAAAAAAGAGCTGGAGCGTCAGGGCAGGTATGTGTACGATAGGGAATATGGATGGGTAACACCTACCATCAATAGTAAGGTTTGTGTGTATGGCATTCATGATAAAGATGGCATTGTAAAATGCGGCATTGAGCAGGCTTATATTGATGGAAAAGTAAAATGGAAAAAACCAATCAGTTGCCACCTGTTCCCCATTATTACCAAAGAAAGTAAACGCAGTGATGATGTATATGTAAACTACGAGCCACGGGAAGATCATTGCAAAGCAGCCTGCACATTCGGCAAAAAATTAAAAGTACCGGTGTATGTTTTTTTAAAAGATGCGCTGACAAGAAAATTTGGAAAAAAATTCTACGAAGCCCTTCAGGCAACTGCTGAACATCTTAATAAAAAATAATTGTAAAAATTCAATAATGAAGTCTATCTATAAAAATATTTTACACATACGCAGAAGGTTGCCCATTGCCCATTGCCCATTGCCAACTGCCTATTGCCTATTGCCCATTGCCTGTTGCTTATTGCTTCTTGCTTCCTGCTCGGTAAACAGGGCCAATAACGACGAAAGCCTGAAAAAATATTTTGATGAAAACAAAGTGGATGGCTGTTTTACCATGTTGAATAATCAGGATGGCAAAGTAACTGTGTATAATATGAAATACGATACCATGCGCTTTTGCCCGGCATCAACTTTTAAAATTTTTAATAGTCTGGTAGGTTTGCAAACCGGAAAAATTACTGATGAAAAAATGGTAATTAAATGGGACGGTGTAAAGAGATGGAACGAAGATTGGAATAAGGATATGGATATGACCGAAGCTTTTAAAGTAAGCAGTGTACACTATTATCAGGAAGTTGCCAGGCGTATTGGAAAAGATACCATGCAGCAATGGATTGATAGTGTTGGATATGGTAACAGAAATTTAAGCGGCCCGGTTGATTCTTTCTGGCTTAACAATAAATTAAAAGTATCGCCCGATGAACAACTGGGCTTTGTAAAAAAATTATATTTTGATCAACTCCCTTTTAGAAAAAGTGTGCAGCAGATGGTGAGGGATGTGATGGTACAGGAAAACAATACGGCATACAAATTGAGTTACAAAACCGGTTGGGGTTTTGGTGAGGATGGAAATGCACTTGGCTGGATTGTTGGCTGGATTGAAGAAAACAGGCATGTTTACTTTTTTGTAACTTTTGTAAAAGCCCCTGTTAAGGAGTTAGACATGAAAACGGTAAGGCTCAATATTACAAAAGGGATTCTTAAGCAATATGGTTTTTTTGAAGGGAAGAAGTAGGGCAAATGTGCTGATGTGCTGATTTAGGGCACTCCCGGCGGGTAATATCTGTAATTAAGTTAGGGCTATTTAAATTATAAAACTCCCAATTCCAGTTCCCTGTGCTTTGGAGTTCGCAAGCAAAGCGGAGGGAACGAGCTTAGCTCATTGGGGTGAGGTCTTTACGAAATGCTTAACTTAATTGTATTGCCCTGCGGAATGGTGATCTGGCGCCCACAATCTATCTTTCAATTTTTTAACATTACCCTTTTTACTGGTTTGGGTAATTTGCAAGTAACATGGATGTAAACTTTCAGCACGTAGAATATTTAATTGCATTGGCGGTAATACCTTTACTGCTCATAATGTATTTTTTTGTACTGCTATGGAAAAAAAGAACCATTAAAAAAATTGGCGATCCTTTATTGGTAAAGGAAATGATTAAAAATTATACGCCGCAAAAATTTGCATTAAAATTTGTATTGATTTTGTTTGCAATAACGCTAGGTGTTTTAGCGCTTGCAAATCTGCGTTCTCCAAAAGGAATGGAACAGGTTAGTCGCAATGGTATTGATGTGATGATTGCGCTTGATGTTAGCAAAAGCATGCTGGCACAGGATGTTAAGCCCAACAGATTAGAAAGGGCCAAACAGGCCATCAGCAAATTAATTGATAAACTCAGTAACGACCGCATTGGTATTGTGGTGTTTGCCGGCAGGGCTTATCTGCAAATGCCTTTAACCGGAGATCATGGTGCTGCAAAAATGTATCTCTCCTCAGCCTCTACCGATGTTGTGCCAACACAGGGTACTGTAATTTCCGATGCTTTAAAAATGTGCTACGCATCTTTCAACAGCAAAGAAAAAAAATACAAAGCCGTTGTTTTAATAAGTGATGGAGAAGATCATGATGAAAATGCTTTAAAAGTTGCCGCAGAAATGGCAGATGAAGGAATTGCCATAAATACTGTAGGCATAGGATCTCCGGAGGGCTCCACAATAATTGATGAACTTACCAACCAGCCAAAACAGGATGCAGGTGGCAATACGGTTATTACCCGGTTAAATGAAATCGAATTGATGAAAATTGCTGAAAAAGGGAATGGAGTTTACCAGCTATTTACCAACACAGATGAGCTGGTAAACAAACTGGATGCACAGTTGGGAAGCATGGATCAGCGGACTGTTACAGAAGATTCGCTGGTTAATTACGAATACTTTTTTCCTTATTTATTAATGCTTGCTTTAATTTTGTTGATTGTTGAAATGTTTATTTCAGAAAGAAGGTCAATTCGCAATTTGCAGTTGGCAATTGGCAAAAATGTCTCAAAAAAACCTGTAGCATTTCCAGTATTAATTTGTCTGTCGCTTATTGCCAATTGCCTCTTGCCAATTGATGCAATTGCACAAAATGAAAAGCAGTTAATTAAAAAAGGAAATGATGCTTATGAAAAAAAGGAGTATGATAATGCCATAACCCAATACCAACAAGCAACGGAAAAAAATCCGACCAACGCAACTGCACAATACAATCTGGGCAACGCCCTGTATAAAAAAAGCAAGAGCGATGAGGCCGTGCAGGCTTATGATGAAGCTGCAGCAAGAGCAACAACTAAAACTGATAAATCAAAATCATTTTACAATAAAGGCGTAGTACTGCAGAATAATAAAAAAATACCCGAATGTATTGAGGCCTATAAAAACGCTTTGAAGCTGAACCCACAGGATGAAGATGCCAGGCAAAATCTTCAAAAAGCATTGCTGCAACAAAAAGAGCAGCAAAAAAAAGATAATAAAGATAAAAAGGAAGATAAGAAACCGAAAGACGATAAAAAGCAAAAAGAAAAAGACAAGCCTAAAGACGACGAAAAAAACAATCAACCCAAACCACAGCCATCTAAATTAACCAAACAGGATGCGGAGGAAAAGCTGAAAGCTTTGCTGCAACAGGAAAAAAATCTGCAGGATAAATTACGAAAAGTTAATACAGCCACTTCGGCTAAGCCCGAGAAGGATTGGTAAGATTGGTCAGACGACCTCGTCTGACCATCTTACCAATCCTTGGTCCTGAGCCTCCGTCTGGCCAAGTATTAGTTTGACGGCTCAATGGCCCAAACCTGGTAAACAATCACAGCCTTTTATTGTTATTTTTGCATCATGCAATTTTATACCGAATCACTAACGGCGTACAAACGTCTTAAAACAAGGGAAGTTAAAGTAGGCAACCTTTTATTGGGTAATAATCATCCAATCCGAGTACAAACTATGACCACCACCGATACCATGGACACCATGGCTACTGTGGAGCAATCAATCCGTTGTATAAAAGCCGGGGCCGAACTGATACGTATTACGGCTCCATCAAAAAACGAAGCCGAAAATTTACAGCACATAAAAGATGAATTAAAGAAAATGGGGTATGATACGCCGCTTGTTGCAGATATACATTTTACACCCAACGCTGCAGAAATTGCTGCAAGAATTGTAGAGAAGGTTAGAGTGAACCCCGGCAATTATGTTGACAAGAAAAAATTTGAACAGATTGAATATACCGATGCAGAATATGCAGAGGAGATTGAAAGGATAAGAGAGCGTTTTACACCTTTGGTATTAATTTGTAAAGAGCATGGCACTGCTATGCGTATTGGCACCAATCATGGAAGTTTGAGCGACCGTATTATGAGCCGCTATGGAGATACAGCCATGGGCATGGTAGAAAGTGCGATGGAATTTTTAAGAATAGCCAGAGCAGAAGATTATCACCAGATAATTTTAAGTATGAAGAGCAGTAATCCGCAGGTGATGGTGCAGGCATATCGCCTGCTGGTAAACCACATGATGGAAGAATTTGGAGAAGCCTATCCTTTGCACCTGGGTGTAACAGAAGCCGGTGATGGTGAGGATGGCAGAATAAAATCGGCAATTGGTATTGGTACTTTGCTGGAAGATGGAATAGGCGATACCATCCGTGTTTCTTTAACAGAAGATCCGGAACTGGAAATACCTGTGTGTAAGGATATTGTAAAACGCTATAGCCCCCTCAATCCCCCGAAGGGGGAATTTTTGGAGACTGATGATGCGACAAAAATTAATGCTGCTATTCCCCCCCTTGGAGGGTTAGGGGGGCTTTCTCCATTTGAATACAACCGGCGTGAAACTTTTGAAGTAAGCAACATTGGCGCAAAGCATGTGCCGGTTGTAGTGGCCGATTTTAGTAAGTTTGAAAAGATAACTCCGGTAGATTTACAGTCCATAGGATATACTTATGACAGCACAACCGATAAATGGAACATTGGCGATGCAGCAGCAGATTATATTTTTTGCAATGCAGTTTTGGATTTTGATTTACCGGGAACTTTAAAAGTTATTCTGTATCATAATGTATGGCTTACTGCGGCAGATAAAAAAAAGTATGTACCCATTTTTGAAGCGGATCAGTATCTGGATGATGCAGTTGAAAAATCATCACTCATTAATTTTGTAATGCTTGATTGTTATTCAGCAGGCTATCCTCCACATCCGAATGATATAATATTTACTAAACTTAAAGATGATAAAACAGCAGTGATCTGTTTAAGCAGTACAAACAAAAATGCCATGCAAAGCATACGCAGGATGTTTGTGGAGCTGATGAATAATAATGTAAAAAATCCGGCCATCATTATTTGCGATAGTACCGATACTACAATGGATCAGAGTTTAATTCATTACTCCATTGAGTGCGGCGGACTTTTATTAGATGGGTTGAGCGATGGTGTTTGCTTTGGACATTATTTTGGCAACAGAAAAGTTTTTCCTAAAACCAAAATTTTAAACTCAGTTGCTTTTGGAATTTTGCAGGCTACACGTACCCGTATTTCCAGAACAGAATATATCAGTTGCCCAAGTTGCGGCAGAACCTTATTTGACCTGCAGGAAACCACAGCAAAAATCCGTGCAGTAACCAATCACCTGAAAGGTGTTAAGATTGCTATTATGGGCTGCATTGTAAACGGCCCTGGCGAAATGGCCGATGCCGATTTTGGTTATGTGGGCAGCGGCGTTGGAAAAATTACTTTGTACAAAGGCAAAGAAGTAGTAAAAAGAAACATAGACAGCCATATTGCTGTTGATGAATTAATTACTTTATTGAAAGAGAATGAGGCCTGGGTGGAAACCCCCTCCCGATAAGAATCGGGATAAATTCCGGGGGAACCTGGATTCCAATAATTTGAAGTTCTTTTATAAAATTTAATAGTGGCAGGTATTATTAATCATAAAACAAAAAATCTCCATAATCTTCTAGGAGATAGAGGGGGCTGGAGGTAGCGGTATGCAAACAGATTTTTTAGTTATTGGTTCGGGTATTGCAGGGTTAACCTATGCACTAAAAGTTGCAGAAGCATGTCCCCAAAAAAACATTACTGTACTCACAAAAGCGCAAAGCGACGAAACAAATACAAAGTATGCACAGGGCGGCATAGCGGGTGTGATGGATTTTAATAAAGACAGTTTTGCCAAGCATATTGAAGATACTTTAATTGCCGGCGATGGTTTGTGCAACAGGCATGTGGTGGAAATTGTAGTTAAAGAAGGCGTTGAAAGAATAGAAGAAATTATTGCATGGGGTGCAAATTTTGATAAAGAAAAAGATGGCGATTTTAAATTAGGTAAAGAAGGTGGCCACAGCGAATCAAGAATTCTGCATCATAAAGATGTTACCGGTAAAGAAATGGAAAGAGCTTTGCTGGAAGCCATAAGCCGGAAGCCCAATATTAACCTGCTGCATCATTGCTTTGTACTCGATATAATCACACAACACCATCTTGGTTATTTAATTACAAAAGCTACACCCGATGTGGAGTGTTATGGTGTGTATGTTTTAAATCTGCAGACAAACAAAACAGAAAAAATACTTTCTAAAATTACCCTGCTGGCAACCGGCGGCAACGGACAGGTTTATCGCTCTACCACAAACCCGGCTATTGCAACAGGCGATGGTGTGGCCATGGTTTACCGGGCGAAAGGAAGAATTGAAAATATGGAGTTCATCCAGTTTCATCCAACAGCATTGTACGAGCCGGGAATAAGAGGCCATAATTTTTTGATAACAGAAGCAGTACGAGGCGATGGTGGTATTTTGCGTAACCATGCCGGTGAAGCTTTTATGGAGCGGTATGATGAAAGAAAAGACCTGGCACCCCGTGATATTGTAGCCCGGGCTATTGATAATGAAATGAAAATTGCCGGCACCGAAAATGTTTTTCTGGATTGCAGGCATTTCAGCAAAGAAAAATTTACTGAGCACTTTCCAAACATTTATGAAAAATGTTTGAGCATCGGTATCGACATTACAAAAAACATGATTCCTGTAACACCGGCTGCACATTACAGTTGTGGCGGTATTAAAACCGATGAGCATGGAAAAACATCCATAAAAAATTTGTATGCAGCCGGAGAGTGCGCCAGTACCGGCCTACATGGAGCCAATCGCCTTGCCAGCAATTCACTTTTAGAAGCAATGGTTTTTGCACACAGAGCTTATCTGGATGCTGTAGCAAAATTAAAAGAAGTTGAAGCCTCCGCTTTCGGGGGAGGTTTGGTGGGGGCCTGGAAAACCGATGGTACCAACGCACCTAAAGAAATGATCCTCATCACACAAAGTGTAAAAGAATTAAAATTACTGATGAGTGATTATGTTGGTATTGTAAGAAACAATGAAAGGCTGCACCGTGCCATGAAAAGGCTTGATTTGCTGTATGCAGAAACGGAAGCTTTGTATCAAAAAACAATTGTATCGCCACAACTTTGCGAATTGCGCAACATGATCACTGTTGCTTATCTTATTGTAAAATGCGCCGAATTCAGGCACGAAAGCAGGGGGCTGCATTTTAATACTGATTATCCCGGGAAATTGGAAATGATACAGAATATTGTTTTGTAATTTTGTGTTACGGCCTATAGTAATTTCGGTCATCATAGTTGCGTCGCACTCTTGTACGGCATACCTTTGCGCAGCAATGCGAATTAAATAAATTCAGTTTCAATGTATTTTATCATTTACGGTTTTCTTTACCTGCTTTCTTTGTTGCCATTTCCTGTTATTTATTTATTAAGCGATTTTATTTATTTTTTGCTGTACTATGTATTTGGTTACAGAAAAGAAACTGTTACAAAAAACCTGCGGATAGCATTTCCTGAAAAAACGGATGCCGAAATTAAAAAAATAACGAAGAGGGTTTTTCATAACCTTACCGATACTTTTATTGAAATAATTAAATTTATTTCGATGAGCGATAAAACTTTTGAAAAAAGATGCCAGGGCGATTTTTCGGTTATTGATGAGTTGATAAATAAAGGTAAAAATGTACAGCTTCATGCGGGCCACCAGTTTAATTGGGAATATGGGAGTTTATTTATGTCGAAAGCCATAAAAACTATTCAATCTTATGCCATCTATATGCCCATTAAAAACAAGTCTATGGACAGGCTGTTTTTAAAAATACGGGAAAGATATGGCACCATATTTATTAAAGCTACCGAGTTTAGAACAAAACGGGAAGAGATATTTAAAGAAAGGTTTGCGTTCTTTTTAGCTGCCGATCAAAACCCCGGCGACCCTACCAATGCATATTGGCAAAACTATTTTAGCAAACCGGCTCCTTTTATTACCGGGCCCGAAGTGGGCGGTATTAAAAATGATACCGCCATTGTTTTTGTACGTTCTAAAATAATTAAAAGGGGGCACTATGTTTTAGAATGTACTGTTTGTTGCGAAAATGCAGCTACAACTTCCCGTGGCGAAATTACCCGTGCATTCCGTGATTTTTTAGAAAAAATAATTATCGAAGAGCCACATAATTATTTATGGACACACCGCCGCTGGAAATGGGATTATAAGGATGAGTATAGTAAAAACTGGATTGATAACGGTCCACCTAAATCAATTTAAAACACTTACGTCCTTCTCAGTTTTAATATCTTTTTGCTCTTTTATTTTTGCCCATCCTCCCAAAATATTTCTAAGGTTATGTGTGCCCTCACGCTTTAAAAGAGAAGCTGCAATTACACTCCGGTATCCGCCTGCACAATGCACATATAAATTTTGATTATCTTCAAAATGCGAAAGATTTAAAACATCATTCATTTCATTCAGCGGCAGGTTTTGTGCACCTGCAACATGCCCGTCTGCAAATTCAGTCTCCCTTCTTACATCAACCACCACTAAATTCGGGTCGTGCGGAATATCCATTGCCAGTTCATCAGCTTCAATATCAACAATCATATCAACAGGCTCTCCCGCATTTTGCCAGGTTTCAAAACCACCACTTAAATAGCCTTGTATTTTATCAAATCCAACACGTGATAAGCGAATCAGGCTTTCTTCTTCTTTACCAGCTTCGGTTACCAAAACCATTGGTTTATTAAAAGATAATAAACTGCCGGCCCACTCGGCAAAGCGCCCTTCTAACCCAATAAAAATACTGCCGGGTATAAAACCTTGTGTAAAAACACTTGCGTGGCGTGTGTCTAAAATAATCACATCCTCCTCTTTCAGTTTTTTAAATTGGGCAAGCGATAATTGCGTTAAACCTTTTTGTTTAATTGTATCAAGGCTTGTGTAACCCTCCATATTTATTTGTGCATTTATGGCAAAATATTTTGGAGGGATGGATAGCCCATCCGTTACTGCAGCAATAAAATCTTCTTTGCTTTGTGGCTGCAATGCATAATTATTTTTTTTCTGTTCGCCAATGGTACTAAAGGTTTCGGGCCCCATACTTTTGCCGCAGCTGCTGCCTGCGCCATGCGCCGGGTAAACAATTACATCATCTGCCAGTGGAAGAATTTTATTTTGTATCGTTTCATACATAATGCCTGCAAGCTCAGCACTGGTCATGTTTCCGCTGCTCAGGTCGGGGCGGCCCACATCGCCAACAAATAAAGTATCGCCGGTGAAAATGGCATGTGGTTTATCGTTTTCATCACGCAGTAAATAACAACTGCTTTCTAATGTGTGGCCAGGTGTATGCAATACCTGTATGGTTATTTTACCCAGTTTAAATATTTCATTGTCTTTGGCATTATGTATATCGTAACTGGTTATTGCACCAGGGCCATAAATAATGGGCGCACCGGTTTGCTTGCTTAAATCAATATGACCACTTACAAAATCGGCATGAAAATGCGTTTCAAAAATGTATTTTATCCCGGCATTATTTTTTTTGGCCAGCTTAATATATTCTTCTGTATCCCGTAACGGATCTATAATGGCAACTTCGCCTTCACTCTCAATATAATAAGCTGCCTCACTCAGGCAACTGGTGTAAAATTGTTTAATAAACATGTTTAATTATTTGCTTAATGTAATGTGCAAAGTTAAAATAAAAAAGCGTTCAGGCAGTTTGCCCAAACGCTTAGTACTTCTTTTTGCAGAAATTTTAACCTACCAGATCTTTTACAAACTGGCTGATTTCGTCAATGCGCTTGTAGTTAACCGTGTAGAAAATAAATTTTCCATCACGCTCTGTATTTACAATACCGGCTTTGCGTAAAATAGCCAGGTGTTGAGATGCTACAGATTGCTCTAAACGTAAACGAACATAAATTTCTGTAACCGTAATCTTTTTTTCATCCTCAATTAATTTCAATAGTTGCTGACGCAGCTTGTGATTTAAAGCCCGTAGCACCAATGCTGCTTTTTTAAGCGCATTATAATCTACATTAATTGGAGAGTTTTTTGCAGAACCTGCAGTGTCCTGCTCACGTGTTTGTGACGCTACCATCATAGAGATTTAATTTTAATATGCTTGAACAATGTTTGAACAACACAAATATACTCTTAATTGCTTATGTAACCAGATATATTCATTTAATTATAACGTTTTTTTTAGAAATATTATTTGAGATTAGATAACTATTTGAAATTCTTTTAGATAGAATGGCTCAGAATAGGCCAGATTGGTAAATTTTTTTTCTGAAAAAAGGCTATTTGTTGATTTACTGAACGATTCCGGCAGGATTGTAACGGCTTTAAAAATTGCATCTGAATGATTGCAGACTTTACTCCATTTTTCCGCACCGCTTCCAAAAAAAAGTATTTTGCTTTTAGATAATTCATTTTTAAAAGAATGTTCATCCAGTATCATGGCGCAAGGCTGCATATTTATATTAAGATTGTGCTTATAAATTGCTGTAAAAACCTCCATACGTCTGGCATCCATCATGGGGCAAAATAAAATATTTTCATCTGCCTCAAACGGATAAAGCTGCAAAGCAGAACTCGTTAAAACTTCAAGCGTACCAATGGTTATAAAAGGTTTTTTTAAAGCATAGCACAAACCCTTTGCGCTGGCAAAGCCAACTCTTAAACCCGTGTAAGAGCCTGGCCCGGCTGTTACAGCAACCGCATCAATTTCTTTTAAATGAATGCCAGCAGTTTTTGTTAATTGCTGTATGGCTGCCTGCAAAAAAGATGCATGTTCTTTTTGCGATTGGCTGCTGAGTGCATGTAAAATCTGCCCATCTTTAGCAAGACTGACATGCGCATTTTCCGAAGCGGTATCTATATTTAAAATAAGGCTCATTAAATTTTTTGGGGTGCTTCGGTTATTAAAAGTTGCGATGGTTTGTAGCGGCTATCGGTTAAATAAAGCTGTTGCAGTAATGCCATAATATTTTCTTTCCCAATCTGTAAAGCCCATTCAAAAGGCCCAAAAGGGTAGTTGGTGCCGAGTTTCATGGCTGTGTCAATTTCGGCTTTACTGCTTACATCATCTTCCAAAGCAAAATATGCTTCATTAATTATCATGGAAATAATCCTGGCACTTATAAAACCAGGCTCATCTTTTACAAAATTAATTTTAATGTTGAGCGATGTAAAAAGAGATTGAACTTCTTCATTCATTGTTCCGGCAATTTCCCAAACTGACCGGTTTAAAAATGTGGCCCATCCATTTATGCGGTAAACATTTTGCGCCAGATTTAATCCGGCTAGTGTATTAATAACCGAGTTGATAATAACCGGCTTTGTTAAAGAATTTAAATCTGTAGAAATTTCATTTTCCTGTAAACAAAAAAAAGCATCTGCATTTTTGTATTGATCAAAATCTGCTGCATGCAAAACTCTTTGCCATTCAATATTGGTTCTTGAGGCTGTAAGCTCACTCCATTGATTATCTGATGCACTAACAACAATCATTGTGATTTTTTTACAAAAATAGGTGGTTGAGAAAAGATATATTTGCAATTGATAAAATAAACAGGAATAAACATGAAAAAAATAATAAACACACCCAACGCTCCGGCACCAATAGGGCCATATAACCAGGCTGTAATGACGGGTGATATGCTCTTCATTTCTGGCCAGGTAGCATTGGTGCCTGGTACCGGAGAATTAGCAAATGCAGACCTTACTGAAGAAACAAACCAGGTAATGAAAAACCTGCAAGCCATACTTACAGAGGCTGGTATGGATTTTAGCCATGTTGTTAAAACAACTATCTTCTTAAGTGATATGAGTTTGTTTGCGGCTGTAAATGAAATTTATGGTGGTTACTTTACTTCTGACTTTCCCGCCAGGGAAACAGTTGCTGTAAAAGGCCTGCCTAAAAATGTTAATGTAGAAATAAGCATGATTGCTTCAAAATGAGTATAGAAAAAACGGTAATTATTACCGCAAAAGTTCACAATATATTGATTGAAACTTTGCAGCGGAAAGGTTTTACGGTGCAGTATCTTTCTGAAATAACTTATAATGAGTTATACAAAATGATTGATAAAGCTGATGGCATTATTGTAACCACCAGGATAAAGATTGATAAAAATATTTTAGATAAAGCCATTAATTTAAAATGGATTGGCCGCCTGGGAAGCGGTATGGAATTGATTGATGTTGCCTATGCCGAAAGCAAAGGTATAAAGTGTGTAAGCAGCCCTGAGGGTAACCGAAATGCAGTGGCAGAGCATGCTTTAGGCTTGTTGCTGAATTTGCTGAATAAGATAACCAGCAGTTTTGATGAAATAAAAAAAGGCCAATGGATACGTGATGAAAACCGTGGAATAGAATTGAGTGGCAAAACTGTTGGCATTATTGGTTACGGAAATACCGGCAGCAGCTTTGCAAAATTACTCTCTGCTTTTGGGGTAACCATATTGGCTTACGATAAAAATAAATACGGTTTTGGTGAGGCGCATGTTAAGGAAGCCAATCTTGATCATATTTGCCGCTATGCCGATGTTATCAGTTTTCATGTGCCGCTGGCAGATGATACATTGCACATGGCAAACGACAATTTTTTTAAATCGCTGCAGCAAAAACCTTTCATCATAAATACATCCCGTGGTTCTGTTATACAAACATCGGCACTTATTAATGCATTAAAGCAGGGCTGCATTGCCGGCGCAGCATTAGATGTATTGGAAAATGAAAAATTAGCCAGTTTTTCAGCGCTTCAGGTCGAAGAAATGAACTATCTTACCAAACAACCCAATGTAATATTAACACCGCATATTGCCGGTTACTCGGCAGAGGCATTTTTCAAAATGAGTGCGGTTATTCTGGAAAAGCTGGAAATATAATTTTTTTACTATTTTTGTATTACATGCAACGCCTTAGGCTATCTGAGGCGTTGTATTTTTTTTATTGTTTAAACTGAATTTTATGAGTGCAACGAATTATGTAACAGCCGAAACCTTTGAAAGGTTAAAAGAAGAGTTACAGCACATGAAAGGTGTGGACAGGCCGGCAGCAAGCAGCGCTATTGCAGAGGCAAGAGAAAAAGGTGACCTGAAAGAAAATGCAGAATACGATGCGGCTAAAGAAGCACAAGGCATGCTGGAAGCTAAAATAAAGCAGCTTGAAGGCGTGCTTGCCAATGCCCGTATTTTGGATGAAAGTAATATTGATACCAGCAAAGTATCTATATTAACCAAGGTTACGTTAACCAACATGAATACAAAGAAGCAGGTTACTTATAAAATTGTTTCGGAAAACGAAGCTGATCTTAAGCTTGGCAAAATTTCGGTAACCTCGCCTATAGGTAACAGCCTGTTGGGAAAAGTTATTGGCGATGTGGTTAATGTAACTGTGCCTGCCGGGGTGCTTAAATTTAAGGTTGAAAAAATTGAACTTTAGGGATCACTAAAATATTTTAATCCCATTCAAACTTTGGATGGGATTTTTTTTGTTTATTATATTTACCTAAACATTTGTTATGACTATCTTTTCAAAAATAATAAATGGAAGTATTCCATCTTATAAAATTGCTGAGAGCGAAAAATTTATTGCTTTTCTGGATATTGAACCATTGGTACCAGGCCATGTGCTGGTGGTGCCTAAAGTTGAGGTAGATAAATTATTTGATTTACCAGATGATTACCTGGCAGCCATGCTGGTATTTGCAAAACCAATTGCACATGCTATTGAAAAAACTTTTGATTGTAAAAGGTGTGGTATAAGTGTTATTGGTTTAGAAGTGCCGCATGCTCATATGCATTTAGTACCAATTAACACAGCCAACGATTTAAATTTTACCAGGCCAAAACTGGATCCCACTCCAGATGACTTAAAGGCCATCTACGAAAAAATAAAAGCTGCATTAGGCTCCGTTGATTGATAGCCTGAAACCTACGCCGTGTATGGTTTCTAATATAATGTTAGGATCTGATTTGAAATGCTTGCGCAATTTGGTAATAAAAACATCCATGCTACGGCCCAGAAAATAATCATCTTTGCCCCAAACATTTAAAAGCACTTCTTCTCTTTTTAAAACCTTGTTTTCGTGCTGGGCAAAAAAGCGTAACAGGTCCGATTCTTTTTGTGTGAGCGTAATTACATCTGTACCGCTGTAAATTTTTAATTCGTTTACTACAAATTTTAATTTGCCCAGTTGATAAACTTCTTTGGTATCGGCTTGTAACTTTTTGGTGCGGCGTAAAAAAACTTCAATCCTTAAAACCAATTCTTCAATGCTGAAGGGTTTGGTTATATAATCATCTGCACCCGATTGAAAACCTTTTAACTTATCTTCCTGCAAACTTTTTGCAGTTAAAAAAATGATGGGCACCACATCACTTTGCTGCCTTATTTTTTTTGCCAGCGAAAAACCATCCCGTACAGGCATATTAATATCAAGCAGGCAAATATCGAATGTTTTCTTTTGATACTGCTGCCAGGCAACTTCGCCATCAGGGCAATGGGTTACTTCAAAACCAACATCCTGCAACGAATCTTTAATTACAAACCCAAGAGAAAGATCATCCTCGGCCAATAATATTTTTCCTTTTAACATGCTATCAGTTTTTATTAAGGGATAATTTAATTGTAAATGTACTTCCGTTCCCCAACTCACTATTTACTTCAATTTTACCATGATGCGTATCAATTACTTTTTTCACAAAATTTAAACCCAATCCAAAACCTTTGGTAATATGCAATTCGCCATCCGTTATTCTGTAAAATCTTTCAAATATTTTCTTCTGATGTTCTGTTGCAATACCTATGCCATTATCTTTTATGGCTATCAGCAAAACATTTCCATCAACTTTTGTGCTTACTTCAATAACCGGCGTGGCTGCATACTTAATGGCGTTTTCAATCAGGTTTATCAGGCAAAGCCTTAAGTATGCCCTGTCTGCATTCAACATCACATCTGGTACGGCAAAATTTGTTTTAACAATGGCATTCCGCTGTTCTATTAACGGTTGCAGATCGTTAATGGATTCTTTTATGAGTAAATTAATGTCAAATTTTTCTTTTTCAAGTGGTAAACTGCTTCGGTCGGTATAGGCAATTTCCAGCAAGCGCTGCACCTGCGATTGTAAATGCGAGGTTTGCTCATGTATAATGCCTGCATAATTTTTCAGCTTCTCCGGCTTTTCAATAATGTTTTGCTGTTGTAAAACATCTGCAGCAATTTTTATTACAGCAAGCGGCGTTTTAAATTCATGCGTAAAATTATTTACAAAATCTCTTTGGGTTTCGTTAAAAAATTTTTGGCGGTAAAGATAAAAAACACTGAAACCAAAACCTATTAAAACCAGCAGCAGCAGGCCACTGGATGCAATCCAGAAAATCATTTGCTTGATGATGTACTGCCCACGATGTGGAAAATATAAAGCGATATAAGGATAATCACGCTCATAAACTGCCAGTGCCTTTTCTTTTTCTGAAGGAAAATAGGCATCGGGCAAATCAATATACTGTTCGGCAGTGTATTTTTTTGCTGATGTATCGTAAACAGCCGCCCGGCAATCGGTGTACACATCAAAATCGGTTAGCTCGGCTTTTAAATTCACCCACAACTGATCCAGGTTGGGGCTGCAATCTATTCTTAATAAATACACATCCGGGCTAACATTTTCAATCACCTTCTGCACATTGTCTTTTACATCACTTACCAGTTGCATATCATCATACAAACTTTTTATGCTTTTTGATACATTGATGTTAAACTGCTTCTCCTCGTACAAATACACTTTTTGCAGCCATATTAATTGTATGGCAACAATGATGGTAATAAGCACGGTGCTTGTTAAAATTACCAATCTTAATGTTTTTGAACGAATGACCATTTGTAATTAGTGCTTGTAAAAGTGTATGAAATTAAACTGTGCTATTTTAAATTTTGTTAATTACAGGTTAAGTGGTTTGTACTCACTTTTTTGTTTTTATTTTATCAGGATTTTTTGCCAGAAAATCTTTCCAGCCGCTTACTTTTTCGCCACTGCCCGGCAAAGCCGTTTTTTGCTGAAAATGATGGCATACCGCAACTGCCAGCGCATCCGTAGCATCGTAATGTTTTGGATCTTCGGTAAAATCCAATATCTGCTGCAGCATTTTCATTACCTGCTCTTTTGCGGCATTACCATTGCCGGTTACAGATTGTTTTACTTTTTTGGGAGAGTACTCGGTTACATCCAACCCGTGCCGCATGGCCGCTGCTATGGCCACACCTTGCGCCCTGCCAAGTTTTAACATACTCTGTACATTCTTACCAAAAAAAGGAGCTTCAATGGCAAAAGAATCGGGTTGGTATTTGGTGATGAGTCCGCTTACGGTGTTAAAGATTAGTTGCAGTTTTTTATAACTGTCGCTCACTTTGCCAGGTTGCAAAACTCCCAGTTCCAGTAAAGAAATTTTACTTCCGGTTACTTTTATCAACCCATAACCCATGATGATGGTGCCGGGATCAATACCTAAAATAATGCTTGATTTTTTTTGCAAATCGGTTAAATTTTTTCTGCCCTGATAATTAAACTAACATTGTGTATTGAACAAAAGTATCAAAATATTACTCAAGTGGATTATTGGGCCGTTGCTGGCAGTATGGCTGTTCTATTCGCTGTACCAGCAGGTAAAGGCGCAGCCCGATATTGATTCGTCCATCTCACTTATTAAAGCATTGCCATTTGGTGCCAATGCCTTTAAATTCTGGCTGGTAATTTTATTTGTTTTTGTAAACTGGGGGCTGGAGGCCAGAAAATGGCAACTGCTGATGAACGTGCTGCAACCCATATCTTTTATCACCGCATTTAAGTCTGTTTTATGCGGCGTAACTTTTTCGCTTAACACACCCAACCGCATGGGTGAGTATGGTGGCCGTATTCTTTTTGTAGAAGAAGGGAAGCGTATTAAAGCCATTACACTTTCAATTGCCGGCGGCATGGCGCAATTAATTATAACGATGCTGATGGGGTGTTTGGGTTTGGCGTTTTTAATTTTCAATTCCCATAGTTCAGAAAATGTAATGGGTATTTCAACTTTTTGGCTGCGCATTTTTTTATCAGGAAGTACTTTTGGCACCCTTATTTTTATTTTTTTCTTTTTCAGATTGGGATGGTTAATAAAACTGCTGCAGAAACTACCTTACTCGGATCGTTTTTTAAAGTACGTTAACGTTTTAGAAACATTTGATGCAAAAATTTTGTTAAGGTTGCTCTCTATTTCAATGTTCCGGTACATCGTTTTCGTTTTACAATACATCTTTATGCTGCAGTTGCTGCAGGTTGAACAAAGTGTGTGGACCGGTTTCTGGATAATTACCGTTATGTTTTGGATACTGGCAATCATTCCATCGTTTGCAATTGCAGATTTGGGCATACGGGGAACGGTTGCAAAAACATTGTTTGCATACAGCAGCAACACACTGGGAATTTTAACGGCAACATTTGGCATTTGGTTTGTTAATCTGTTTATCCCGGCCCTAATCGGGAGTTTATTAATTTTGAGCATTAAAATAAAAAAGAAAAATGATCAGCTACTTTAAACCAGCTTTTGTAATTATTGCCCTTTGTAGTTTAAGTTTTACATCAGATGATAAATGTAACATCCGCAACTCAGCATTTAAGGCAGATGAAGAAGTAAAAATGAAAGTTTTTTACAGTACCCTCGGCATGTATGTTGGTGCCGGCGAAGCTACGTTTACATCTGCGCTGGAGCGGTACAATGGTAAAGCAGTTTATCACCTGGTTGGCACCGGATCTACCTATTCTTTTTTTGATGGTTTTTTTAAAGTGAGAGACCGGTATGAGAGTTATGTAGATACCTCAAACCTGCTACCATACAAATTTGTACGCAACATAGATGAAGGCGGATACAAAAAATACAACAACGTAACTTTTAATCATACCGCTAATACGGCTGTAACCACCAACGGCGTTTTTAAAGTTACCGATTGCATACAGGATGTGGTGAGCATGGTTTATTACGCAAGAAATATAAATTTTGATAAGTACAAAGTGAATGATAAAATCCTCTTTGATATGTTTTTAGATGATGAGGTTTTTCACATGTACATACGTTACATGGGCAAGGAAACAATTAAAACCAGATACGGAAAATTTAATGCCATAAAAATAAGGCCGCTGTTAATAAAAGGAACCATTTTTGAAGGTGGCGAAAAAATGACAGCCTGGCTGAGCGATGATCCCAATCATTTATTGCTAAGGGCCGAAAGCCCCATTGCGGTAGGAAGTATTAAAGTGGATATGATGGGTTATAAAAACCTGCGCTATCCGTTAACTTCGCTGATAAAGACAAGATAAGTTGTCTGGCCACTGAAAGTGTTTTTATAATTTCAGAATCTCAAGGAAATCAACAGTTTTAAAATTTGTGGAGTTTTTGTAGTGGCCTGGCAACTACAGCTTAAAGTTGTCTGGCCACTGAAAGTGTTTTTATAATTTCAGAATCTCAAGGAAATCAACAGTTTTAAAATTTGTGGAGTTTTTGTAGTGGCCTGACAACTAAAGATCGCTCAGCTTAAAAGTTTCTTTAACCTTTATTCCTTTTTCAGTCATTTGCAATGTGCAACATTCAATCAATGGATCATGCTCAAAAAATAAAACGTAATCGTTTTGTTGTGCTTCTGTAAGAAATAATTTCTTTTCATTTAAAGTTGTAAGCGGGAACATATCGTAAGCCATTACATAAGGCAAGGGTATGTGTGCGGCAGATGGCAGTAAGTCGGCCATAAATACGATCGTTCTTCCTTTGTAATTTATTTTAGGCAACATCATGGAATCTGTATGGCCGCTTACGGAATAAAAGGCAATGTGAGTGGTGAGTTGTGAGTTGTGAGTTGTGAGAAGAGAGTTTGCTCCTGCTGCAGCACTCACGCCTAACGCCTCACCACTCACGTTCAAAAATTTCAATTGTCCGCTTTCCTGTATCGGTAAAATATTCTCTTTTAAAAAACTTGCCTTCTCTCTGTCATTTGGCTGTGTAGCCCATTGCCAGTGCCTTTCATTACTCCAGTAAGTTGCATTTTTAAATGCCGGCACCAGTTTTTCTCCTTCCCTCACAATGCTTCCACCACAATGATCAAAATGCAGGTGTGTTAAAAAAACATCGGTAATATCATCTTTGGTAAAACCGTGTTGCGCTAAAGATTTATCCATTGTATCATCTCCATGCAGATAATAATGCCCGAAAAATTTTGCATCCTGTTTGTCGCCCATGCCGGTATCAATCAAAATTAATTTCCCTTCATCTTCAATCAATAAACAACGCAAAGCCCAACTGCACATATTGTTTTCATCGGCAGGGTTCAGTTTGTTCCACATACTTTTTGGCACCACGCCAAACATGGCACCGCCATCTAATTTAAAAAAACCGGTGTTGATGGTATATAATTTCATGAATTATAAAGTTAAATCAGTTTTTTTTGTGCCCTTGCAGTAAGAATTAAAAATAGCAGACCCAACACAAAAAATACAATCAATGCTAAAATAGAATTACGCATGTTATGTGTTAGGCCTTCAATAAAACCAAAGCTGAATAAGCCGATTACAATGGCCAGTTTTTCGGTAACATCATAAAAACTAAAGAAAGATGCGGTGTCTTTTGTTTCGGGCATTAGTTTAGAATAGGTAGATCGACTGAGTGATTGAATGCCACCCATAACCAATCCAACCAGTGAGGCAACAATGTAAAAATGCAATTCTGTTTGCATAAAATAACCAAAAATGCAAACTGCAATCCACAAACAAACAGTGAGCGACAGAATTTTTATATTTCCAAACATGGTAGATAAACGGCTCATTCCAAAGGCTCCGGCAATGGCCACAATCTGAATAATTACTGCTGTAATAATCAGTTTACTGTTTTCTAATTTTAATTCTTTAATACCAAAATCAATGGCTATCAGCATTACCGTTTGTACACCCATGCTGTAAAAAAAGAAGGCCAATAAAAATCTTTTCAGTTGGGGCATTTGCTTTACCTGGTTCCACACAATCTTTAATTCGTGAAATCCGTTTGCCAACGTATGTTTTTTTGTTTTTCTTTCTGCCTTAGGGCTGATGGGTAAACGGGTGAATGTTATTTGTGCAAAAGCTACCCACCAGATGCCTACCAGTAAAAAAGTTATTTTTAAAGGAGTCTGACTTTCAGGCATCGCAATCACCAATCCAAAACCAATCATCTGCATTATTACACTTCCTATGTATCCAAAGCTGAATCCACGGGCACTTATACGGTCGCTGTCTTTTTCAGCAGCAATTTCGGGTAAGTAAGAATTGTAAAAAACCTGGCTGCCATAAAAACCAATACCGGCCATCATGAAACACATCAAGCCAAGCGTTACATGATGCTCATCAAAAAAATACAGCAGACTACAGCTTACAGCACCCATGTAGCAAAAAAAGCGCATAAAATTTTTCTTGTTGCCTTTATAATCAGCTACAGAAGATAAAATAGGAGAGAGCAAAGCAATTACCAAAAAGCCAAAAGCCAGCACATAATCTTTAAGCTCGGTATTTACAAAATGCCTGCCTAAAAAATAGATGCCATCCGGAAATTTTTCGGTGCTGGTTACAAAGGCATAATAAGCCGGAAAAAACGTGGTTGTAATTACCAGGTTGTAAACCGAGTTTGCCCAGTCGTACATGGCCCAGCCATTAATTATTTTTTTAGATGCAGTTTGCATGGTTTCAATTTAAGGAGAAATGAAAATAACAAATAAGATTGTATTAAACACAAAAAACAACCCCCCGATCTGGTATCGGGGGGTAAGGATAGCATACTTAAGCAGTTAGTATTGGGCTTACTTTAAAGTATCTGTAAGCGGCCTTGCATATCCAAGATTTTTAAAAGGCTCTAATTTATTGTTGGTTAGTTGAATGGTTACCGGTGCTTTGCTAAAAACCATTTCAGAAATCTGTGCACCAAATATCAAAAAGCTATTTTCTAAATCGTGTGATATTTTTGCAGCATCTACTACAAAGTTCAGGTTGAATGTATCCTTTACTTTTATAAGTTGCACGGTAGAGTTAATACTGTCCTGAAAATACTCCTGCGCTTTTAAAAAGTCTGCAAGTTTTTTAGCAAGCGGTTCATCAACTCCCTCACCTTTGTAATATATATTGTGTTTTGTATCTAATTTATATTCTTTACCATATTGCTGGTTGCAAGAGGTTATGCTTAATGCAAGAATGAAAACCGACAATAATAGTTTAAAATTTTTCATAACAGTTAATTTAGATACAGCATAATTACTTAAAAATATTTTACCGGCAATACCCTTTATTGGGTATTTTAAGATTTTATATTACCCTTATAGATAAGTATGAGTAGTGCAATGCCCACAATAATGCGGTAATAACCCCAAACTTTAAAACCATGCTTTTTTAAAAAGCCGATGAAGAATTTAATGGCCAGCAATGCTACAATAAATGCCACCACATTGCCAATGGCAAACATCTTGATATTTTCAGATGTTGCCATAATCATTTGATAACCTTTTTGCTCAATACTGTTCGCTTTCCAATCTTTTAAAAAAACAGAGTAAACGGTTACCGCAAGCATAGTGGGTACTGCCAGAAAAAAAGAAAATTCTGCTGCAGCACTGCGTGTAAGTTTTTGTTGCATACCACCAATTATAGAAGCTGCACTTCTGCTTACACCGGGCATCATGGCAAGGCATTGCCAAAAACCAATTTTAACAGCCTGAGCAACGCTGATGTCTTTTTCGGAATGTACAGTTTGGTTTTTAAACAGTTTATCAATAAACAAAAGAATAACACCGCCAGCAACTAATACCAAAGCAATAGGTAATGGTTTTTCAAGTACTGATTCAATTTTATCATCAAATAGTTTACCCAATACCAGCGCAGGTATAACACCCAGTATCAGCTTAATATAAAACTTGAAGTTTTTAAAGTCGAAAAATTTTCGCCAGTACAAAACCACCACGGCTAAAATTGCTCCAAACTGAATAGACACCTGGAACATTTTTACAAACTCCTCTTTTTGAATACCAAAAATAGAGCTGGTAAAAATCATGTGAGCGGTAGAGGAAATGGGTAGAAATTCTGTTATTCCTTCCACTATGGCGATGACTATGCTTTGAACTGTATTCATTTAATTTATTTTAAAAAGAAAAAGCGAAGGTATCAGCTTCGCTATAAATTTCTAATTCTTAATTTCTAATTCTTAATTTGATTTCGACTTTTTCATAATTGCAAAAATCTCGATAATAAAACCTGCAATAATGAGCATGGGCGCAATGGTAATGCGTGTGCTGCTGTAAACTTCTTCTTTATTAAAAACATTTGGATCGGCACTTTTGCCACCAGCCATTAAAAAAAAGCCGAGAGCAAGCACGGCAAGTCCAATCAGCATCCACAAATAATTTCCTTTACCAAACAACTGGTTTGAAGCTGTTACTGGAGTAGTTGTTTTTTTTTGTTCGCTCATGTTAATTTATTTGAAGTTGCAAATTAATATAAATCATCCAATTTCATACGCAGGTATTTAATTACCGAGCGGTGGGTGCTGAATAAAGATATGCTGATACCCAGTATAACTATAGACAGAAATAACAATATCATGCTGGTATTATCGTGTAAAACTTTAAATTTTGGTTCAAAAGTTTCTATCAGTAATATGGTAAGCCAAAGCGCAGCAATGGCAACGCCTGCCGATATAAGGCCATTGATAATTGCCCGGATATCTATCGGCTTAATTATAAACCAGCGGGTGGCACCAACCATTTGCATGGTTTTTATTAAAAACCGGTTGCTGTACATGGCCAGCCTGATGGTATTATCAATTGAAAATACTACCAGTATGGTTAACAGTACTGCAAAAACCAAAAACAGGTAAGCGGCTGTTTTTACAAACTTGCTTATCTGCGCAATCGTTTCTGTAGGAAACTGAAAATCGTTGATAAGCCCCGGAAACCTTGTAATTAAATCGTTGGAAAGGTTATTCAGACTGTCTTTTTGTACATAATTTGCTTTAATATAAAAATCAACACTTTCCGGCAGCGGGTGCTCATCCAGAATTTGTTTCCAGGTGCTGTCGTTTTCTTTATTCCATCTTTCTATTGCCATTTCACGGGTTACATATTGCACATCTTTGGCGTAGGGAATAGATTTTATGTATGTCTGCAGACTATCAATTTTCTTTTTTTGTGCATTGGGATTAAGCCAGGCATGCACCTGAATATTTTCTTTTGCAAAATCGCCGGTTTTACGCAGGTTTAAAAAAAACCAGCCAACAATACCAAATAAAAATAACACCAACGCTACGCCAATAATTGCGTAGGCATAAGTTGGTTTACCTCGTTTACTGCTTGCTTTACCAAATTGAGCCATATCTTTTTTTGTTAGGGAGTTAGTAAACTTTGCTTTTACAAGCCGGGCAAAAATAAAGGTTTTTAGCTGCTTTGCCGTATTTTTGCCCTCTTCAAAACGATTGCCTGCCGTATTTATTTTTATGAATGGAAAGTATGTTGGGTGAACGGGAGGTAAATAACTTTTCTTTCACATTTAGCGATGAGGAAATTTGGCTAAGAGGACAAAGAGAAAAGGAGTTTTAAAAAAAGTTCAATAAAGATATAATGTACAAGAGTGATTGATTTTTACTCTTTTACTAAAAGAATAAAAATCAATAAACAGCCGTTGCCAATGAAGCCGATTAAAGCTTCAAAAGCCCGGCTCAAAAAAAAGAAAGTAATAAATGGAATACGATTTTAGAAAAATTGAGCAGGCCTGGCAAAAAAAATGGAAAGACGATAAAGTGTATGCGGTTAGCAACGAATCGGCGAGGCCAAAGTATTATGTGCTGGATATGTTTCCGTACCCGAGTGGGGCAGGTTTGCATGTGGGGCATCCGCTGGGATACATTGCCAGCGATATTTACAGCCGATACAAAAGATTGAAGGGCTTTAATGTTTTGCACCCGATGGGCTTTGATAGTTTTGGTTTACCGGCCGAGCAGTATGCTTTAGAAACAGGCCAGCACCCGGCAACTACCACCGAAAAAAATATTGCAACTTTTAAAGCGCAGTTGGATAAAATTGGTTTTTGTTACGATTGGGACAGAGAAGTACGCACCAGCGATCCGCAATATTACAAATGGACGCAGTGGATTTTTCTGCAACTGTTTAACAGTTATTTCTGCAACACGCAAAAAAAAGCAAGGCCTATTGCTGACCTTATTAAGAAATACGAAACAGAGGGAAATAAAAATTTTACTGCCGAACAGTGGAATGCTTTTACCAAAAAAGAGCAGGAAGATATTTTAATGAACCGCCGCCTTGCATTTAGTAAATATGGCGAAGTGAATTGGTGCGAAGCCCTGGGAACCGTGTTGGCAAACGATGAAGTTGTGAATGGTGTGAGTGAAAGAGGCGGCCACCCGGTAGAGAAAAAGAAAATGCGCCAATGGTATTTACGCATTACAGATTATGCAGATCGTTTGCTGGAGGGCCTGGAAACAGTGGACTTTAGCGATAGCATGAAGGAAATGCAGCGCAACTGGATTGGGAAGAGTGAGGGTGCGGAAATGGAGTTTGCTATAAAGACGACAGACGATGGACGACAGACGACGGAAAGTCAGCAGTCGTCTGTGGTCGATGGTCCGTCGTCTGCCTTACGTGTTTACACCACCAGGCCCGATACCATTTTTGGTGTTGATTTTATGGTAGTTGCTCCGGAGCATGAATTGGTTTCTAAAATAACAACTGCCGAACAACAGGTTGCAATTGACGAATACCTGCATTATGTAAAAAGCCGCAGCGAAAGGGAACGCCTGGCCGAAGCAAAAACCATTACCGGTTGCTTTACGGGTGCGTATGCTGTTAATCCTTTTAATGGCAGAGAAATTCCGATTTGGATTGCAGAATATGTTTTGGCAGGATATGGAACCGGTGCTATTATGGCCGTGCCTTGCGGCGATCAACGGGATTTTGCTTTTGCCAAACATTTCAATATCACCATTACCAATATCATTGGCAGTTATTTTAATGGCGAAGAAGCCAATGCAACCAAGGATGCTGTTTTGGAAAACAGTGGTTTTTTAAATGGGTTGTTGATGAAAGATGCCATCGGCGTTGCCGTAAATAAAATTGAAGAACTGGGCATTGGCAAACGCAAAGTGAATTACCGCATGCGTGATGCAGGCTTTAGCCGCCAAAGATATTGGGGCGAACCTTTTCCCATCATCTGGAGCGATGGCATTGCCATTCCTTTAGATGCCGAAGAACTGCCATTGGAATTACCGCATGTAGATACTTATGGCCCGGGGCCGGAAGGTGAAGGGCCGCTGGCGAATATCAGGGACTGGGTAAATCTATCTTCTGATACACTTGCAAATTCTAACAGTTTTTCTCCACAGGCAGACCTCACCCCCAACCCCTCTCCAAAGGAGAGGGGAGAGCAGGCGGAGGACTCTGCTCCTTATGGTTACATTAATAGTAGTGTAGAAGAATGGAAAAAAACAATTGCATTTGCCAAACAAAACCGAAAAGAGGCCACCATTGAAGAAGATATTATCTGGCAGGAAGTAAGAAACAGAAAAATCGGAGATTTTAAATTCAGAAGGCAACATCCTATTGCCGGTTATATTCCTGATTTTGTTTGCCTGGAAAAACAATTGATTATAGAAATTGATGGCGAATATCACAATGACGAAGAACAAAAAATGTTTGATAAAGGAAGAGAAGCTTGGCTGAAAGAAGCTGGCTTTACCATGATTCGTTTTACAAATTACCAGGTAAATAACAATTTAAGTACTGTTGTAAAAGATATTGAACAGGCCCTCTTAAATAAACAAATTGTTGCAGAAGAAGCAGAGATGAACTCCCCTCTTGCCGGGAGTGAGGTTGGGGGTGACGAGAAGGCAATGTCAAACAAACAAACAGTTACACAAAAAGCAGAGTCAAACTCCCCTCTCCCTGGGAGAGGGGTTGGGGGTGAGGTCAAACGTGAAACCAGCACCATGCCCGGTTATGCCGGAAGTAGCTGGTATTTCCTCCGCTACATGAATCCCCACAACACAACCACTTTCTGCGACCGCAAAGCCAGCGATTACTGGAACCAGGTTGACCTGTACATTGGCGGCACCGAGCATGCTGTTGGCCATTTATTGTACAGCCGTATGTGGACCAAAGTTTTATTTGATTTAGCATTGATTGGTTATGATGAGCCGTTTAAGAAATTGTTGAATCAGGGGATGATTACAGGGGTTTCAAAGAAAATATTTAGATATAAAGTAGAGTTTGCTAAGGAATTATCTATGATAAATGATATTTTGTCTAAGTATCAAATATATGTTTCTAGGGACTTGATAAATAAAAATGGTACAAATTTAACCGACGATGTTAATTTAGTTGAAGTTTTAAATACATTAATTCCTGAACTACGATGGGAAAACCATTTCGAAAATGTGAGTGATATAAAAAATGTTAGTGTTCAAGAGATTAATATTGATATAAATGAAATGCTAATTTACGATGAGCTTTTAGATACTGAAAAATTTCTAAAAAAAGTACCGAATGCAGTTTTTGTGAAGGAAGTTAGGACCAATTCAGCTAATAATTATTCTTGGGATGATGACGGAGTAATGGTGTGCAAAAGTGAAGTTGAAAAAATGTCTAAATCAAAGTTAAATACTGCAAGCCCTTACAATCCGCCTGAATATGATGTGAATAATAATAAAATTAAAGACGAAAGTGGATTGGTAATTGATTATGGTGCAGATACGCTTCGCATGTATGAAATGTTCCTCGGCCCGGTAGAAGCCAGCAAACCCTGGGATACCAAGGGTATTGAGGGAGTGCATCGCTTTTTAAGAAAACTGTGGAGGTTGTTTAATGATGACGTCAAAGGCAAGGTTTGGAATGATGAAAAAGCAACTGATGCTGAACTTAAAGTATTGCACCGCACCATCAAAAAAATTGAAGAAGATACCGAGCGTTTTAGTTTTAACACAGCCGTAAGCACATTTATGATCTGTGTAAATGAACTGGCAGATATGAAATGTCATAAAAAAGAAGTGCTTGAAAAACTGCTTATCTTACTTACACCTTATGCACCCCATATTGCCGAAGAGTTGTGGAACCAGTTGGGTAACGAAGGCTCAGTTTTAGATGCAAGCTATCCAACATTTAATCCTGCTTTGTTGGTGGAGAGTACAAAAGAATACCCTGTTTCCATCAACGGTAAACTGCGTACCAATATGCAACTGGCGTTGGATATGGAAGAAACCGAGGTTAAAGAACTCGTGCTTCAAAATGAAATTGTACAAAAATGGTTGGAAGGTAATCAACCTAAAAAAATCATCTTTGTAAAAAATAAAATGATTAATGTTGTAGTGTAACAATAGCTATGCCCACAATCATCTGCAAAAATTGCGAACAACATTTTAAAGGCAACTTTTGTCCGCATTGCGGCCAATCGGCCAAGGTGGAGCCTATTGGTGTAAAATATTTTTTGCACGATATACCACATGCTGTTTTTCATATTGATAAAGGTTTTGCCTACACTTTCAGAGAGTTGCTTTTAAGGCCCGGCAGCACATTAAGAAATTACCTGGCCGGTAAAAGAGTAAAACATTTTCGCCCCTTTGCGTATGTACTGATCATGGCAACCATTTATATACTGGGCTCAAAAAGTATAACCGGCTTAACCGGATGGCTTGCAAAAAAAAATGGATTTACCGTAAATTTTGATGAAGGAGGTTTTTTTGAAAAGTACATCGGACTTTTCTTTTTTTTAATGATACCCTTTGCCAGCCTGGTTACATGGGTGGTATTGCGTAAAGATAAATACAACTACTGGGAACACTTTTTGGTGAATACCTATTTAACTGCGCAATTAAGTATTCTGTTATTATTGGTTCGTTTTTACAGTTGTATTAAAATTCTTATTCTTAAAGAAAATTCAAATACGGCATTAATCTGGTTTATAACTGTATTTATGTTTTACATTGCTTTTGTTTTTAAAGCCTTGGTAGCCAAAAAGGGCGAACGGCTTAAATACTTTATTGAGTTTACTATACTTTGCTTTCTGCTGGCTTTTGTTTACATCACGGGCATGTCGTTTGCCGGATTGATTACTCCCTGGTGGGGCAAATAAAATTTTTTCAATTCCTGTCCGGATTGTAACTGTCCGTTCGTCGTAATAAAAACATTCTAAACTTTTAAAACAAAAATTATGGAAAAGTTCATGCTTATTTTCGAAGGCATTAAAGCTGCTGAGCAGCCATCTGCACACGAAATGGATGCAAACATGGGTAAATGGATGGCCTGGATTGATAAACTGGCAAAAGCCGGTAAATATGATAGTGGCGAACCGCTTTATCCAACCGGAAAAATTATTAAAGGCAGTGCTGCCAATGTTACCGATGCAGCCTTTGCAGAGGGTAAAGAAATTATTGGGGGCTATTTTATTGTAAACGCAGCCGATTATGATGAGGCAGTTTCTTTGTGTGATGATTATCCTGATTATGAAAATGGAGGAACCGTAATTGTAAGGCAAGTTATAAAAATGGATATGCCATCTTAAAAAATGTTTCCCACGAAGCCGCAAAGAACACAAGGACTTTTACCAATTACTCATTTGGGCTTTGTGTATTCTGTGTCTTTGTGGGAATTATTTTCTTACTATTAACTTGCATAAAAAATTGAACTGGATAATTCTTCACAAATAAACCAAACTGTTGAGTATCTCTTTCGCCAGGAATGGGGAAAGTTAGTTGCTGTGTTAACCAAACTGTTTGGGCCCCAAAACCTGCAACTGGCCGAAGATGTAGTGCAGGACACTTTGCTGAAAGCATTTAATAACTGGAAGATAAACGGGCTGCCAAAAAACCCATCGGCATGGCTTTTTACAGTTGCACGTAACAAAGCCATTGATGTTTTACGGCAACAAAAAAGACAAAATGAAATTTCAAAAAACCTAACGCCATTACTGCAATCGGAGTATAGCTTGGTGCCAACCGTGCAGGAACTGGTAAATACAAATACAATTGATGATGACCAACTGCGGATGATGTTTGTTTGCTGCCATCCGGCGCTTACAACCGAGGCACAGGTATCGCTTATTTTAAAAACACTCTGCGGTTTTAGTGTAACAGAAATTGCCAAAGCATTTGTAACGGCTTACGATACTATTGAAAAAAGATTAACCAGGGCCAGGCAAAGTTTTAGAGAGAACAATGTACAATTTGAATTACCGCCTGCGGCAGAACTTGATAACCGGTTGGATAATGTTTTACTCGCCATCTATCTTTTATTTAATGAAGGATACAACTCAACACAGCACAAAAATCTGATAAGAGAAGATCTGATGCAGGAAGCCATGCAGTTGTGTGAACTGATTTGCAGAAGCCCCGCAGTCAAACATCCAAAAGTAAAAGCGTTGATGGCATTGATATGTTTTACTGCATCCCGAAACGAAGCAAGAGTTGATGCCGAAGGAAATATATTATTGCTGAAACATCAGGACAGAAGTAAATGGAATGCGGCATTGATAGAAAAAGGTATTCATCACCTGGAAGCATCTGCAGCCGGTGAACATGTAAGCAAATACCAGCTAGAAGCTGGCATTGCATACGAGCATGCAACAGCCGCAACTTACAATCAAACCAACTGGAAAAATATTTTGCAGTGTTACAATCTGCTCATCAGATTATACCCTTCGCCAATTGTTGAATTAAACCGGGCCATTGTAATCAGCGAATTGCACGGGCCTGCCGAAGCTATAAAAGCCATTGAAAATATAGCCCAACTTTCTACCTTAAAAAAATATTACCTGTTACCAGCAACACTGGGCGAATTGTATGCACAGTTACAAAATCATCATCTGGCCAATCAATATTTTGCACAGGCAATGGAGCTTACAAAATCAACAGCAGAAAAAAAACTGCTGCAACAAAAAATGAATCAACAATAAATATGTGCGCCAGATAATGCTACCTTAGCATTATGATAAGCGAACTTGAAAATGCATTGATAAAAAACCGGGCCGATTTTCATCCCGTGGTAGATTTTGATGCTGCCAAAGAAAAATTATTTCATTTTGATTTTACCGATAACAATAAAGTATTGGGCGCATCAGAAATTGCCGATACCATTTTATTTTCGGATTATATTAACCGCACATTAAAAGCCAAGGATGCAAAATTTGGCATTGGCGGTTATAAAGAAAACCGCACTCTTTACCGTAGAAGTAATCTTTTTGCAGGAGAAGAAGCAAGGTGTTTACATCTTGGAGTAGATATCTGGGGCCCTGCCGGCACACCGGTGTATGCTGCATTGGGCGGCATGGTACACAGTTTTGCCTACAATGCTGAGTTTGGAGATTATGGCGCAACCCTTATTTTATTGCATCAACTGGAAACGGTTGCTTTTCATACACTGTATGGCCATCTGAGCCTGGCCGATATTTCTACCTTAAGCGAAGGTGCTTACATTAACCGTGGGCAGGTTATCGGGCATTTTGGCCGGCCTGCCGAAAATGGCAACTGGCCGCCACACCTGCATTTTCAAATTATTCATAACCTGTATTTAAAGGAAGGTGATTATCCCGGCGTTTGTAAATTGTCTGAATGCGATGAATACCTGAAGAACAGCCCCGATGCAGATTTGATTTTAAATATGATGAAGTTTGTAGAATCAGGGTCGGGGCGCTAACCTTTGCAAAGCAAAGGAGCAACCTAAACCCTGATTCGCCATTGAACTTTAAGCAATAATACTTGTTAAACCTTCCTATAAAAGCCTAAAAACAGTAACTTTACCGCTGGAAAATTTAAAAATGGAAATTAAAGCAGGAACTCTACTTAAAGAAATCAACAGCCCCGACGATTTAAAAAAATTAAACCGGGAGCAATTGCACCAGGTTTGCGATGAGCTGCGCCAGTACATTATTGATGTAGTGAGTGTGTATGGGGGGCATTTTGGTGCAAGCCTGGGTGTTGTGGAATTGAGCGTTGCATTGCACTATGTTTTTAATACGCCGTACGATCAGTTGGTATGGGATGTAGGCCATCAGGCTTACGGTCATAAAATACTTACTGGTCGCCGGGATAATTTTCCTACCAACAGAAAATACAATGGCCTCAGCGGCTTTCCAAATCGCAGCGAAAGCGAGTACGATACATTTGGCGTTGGGCACTCTTCAACTTCTATATCTGCAGCTTTGGGCATGGCCATGGCTTCGTATTATAAAGGCGAAACCGATCGCCAGCATGTTGCTATTATTGGCGATGGTGCTATGACGGCCGGCCTGGCTTTTGAAGCCATGAACCACGCAGGTATTGAAAAAAGCAATGTACTTATTATTTTGAACGATAACTGCATGAGCATTGATCCAAATGTTGGTGCTTTAAAAGAATACTTAACAGATATTACCACTTCTCACACCTACAACGATTTACGAGATAATGTGTGGAAGGCGCTGGGCAAATTACCGGTGGGTAAAAATTTTAGCCAGAGTATGGCAAGCAAGCTGGAAGCCAGTTTGAAAGGAATGGTAAGCCGCAGCAGTAATTTATTTGAAGCATTAAAGCTGCGTTATTTCGGCCCAATAGACGGGCACAATATTACCAAGTTGGTTGATACGTTGAAAGATCTGAAAGATATTCCCGGCCCTAAAATATTGCACATAAAAACGGTAAAAGGCAAAGGGTACGATCTGGCAGAACTGGATCAAACTAAATGGCATGCACCAGGTTTATTTGATAAAGTAACCGGCGAAATTCAAAAGAAAAAATTTGATATTCCACAGCCACCAAAATACCAGGATGTTTTTGGGCATACCATTATTGAGCTTGCCGAAAAAAATAATAAAATATTCGGCATTACGCCGGCCATGCCAAGTGGTTCGTCTTTAAAATTAATGATGGATAAAATGCCCGACCGGGCTTTTGATGTGGGCATTTGCGAACAGCATGCAGTTACTGTAAGTGCTGGCATGGCTACCCAGGGCATGAAGGTCTTTTGTAACATCTACTCATCTTTTATGCAGCGGGCTTACGATATGGTGATACACGATGTGGCCATTCAAAAACTGCCCGTTATATTCTGTTTAGACAGGGCAGGCCTTGTAGGCGAAGATGGCCCAACGCACCACGGCTGTTATGATATTGCCTACATGCGCTGCATACCCAACATGATTGTGAGTGCACCAATGAACGAGGCTGAATTGCGTAACCTGATGTACACAGCACAATTAGACTCTAACGAATTGCCTTTTGTAATCCGTTACCCAAGGGGCGAAGGTGTTATGCCTGAGTGGAGAACCCAAATGCAGGAAATAAAAGTTGGTGCCGGAAGAAAACTAAAAGACGGAAAAGATATTGCTATTCTATCTTTTGGGCATGTTGGCAATTTTGCAGCCTCTGCCATAAGGGATGTAAAGGCCGAAGGCATTAACCCGGCGCATTACGATATGCGTTTTGTAAAACCGCTTGATGAAGTAATGCTGCACGAAGTTTTCAGCAAATACAATAAAGTAATTACCATTGAAGATGGAACCGTTGTGGGCGGATTTGGATCTGCCATTCTGGAATTCATGAACGAACATAGTTACAAAGCCGATGTAAAAATAATGGGCATACCCGACAGGCTGGTAGAGCATGGTACACCCAAACAATTGTATGATGAAATTGGTATTGATGCGAATGGAATTGCAGATATGTTGAGAGAACTGAGTAAAATAAATGTAGCAGCGTTACTGCAGTAAAATATTTTGGGGCTGTAAGCCACAGATACATTTTTCAGCTTTTGTTCCGGCTTTCCGCTGCAATCTTTTGGTCGTACCTCACAAAAGGATTTCCGCTGCAATCCGGCAGCCATTGGGCATTTAATCATTTCTCAACATTTATCCTTTTAATTTATTATTATCAATTAGCACATTTTACAAAAAAACCTCTTCACTTTTTCTTTTAATTAACATCCCCCTAAAAATTTTATGGAAACAGCTTCGTTACGAATCTATGCCCAATAAAATTTTTAAGATGATTGCCCGTAACACCCTTGTATTAACCGGTGGTTTACTGCTAACCGCTACCGCTTTTGGATATTTTTTCTGGTACAAGCCTGCGCTTCACAAATCTGCAACAAATAAAGCAACTGCCATTATTAAAAAAAAAGGCGGCAATAAAAGCGAAGCCATGCTTCGCCTAAACAAAAAACTTGTGCCTGCAAAAGATTATGTAGCAGCACATAATTTTAATAATACGTATTGTTTCTTAGTAGATATGCGACTTCCTTCCGGCGAAAATCGATTTTTTGTTTATAATCTTGAAAAAGATTCTGTGGAGAACGCCGGATTGGTTACACATGGCAGCGGCGTTAACAGCAGTTCATCGAGCCCGGTTTTTTCAAACACCCCAAACAGCAATTGTACCTCTTTGGGTAAATACAAAATTGGCAAACCCTACCAGGGCAAGTTTGGCCTTGCTTATAAGTTATATGGATTGGAAAGCACTAACAGCAAAGCTTTTGATCGTTTTGTAGTGCTGCATGCGCATGCCTGTGTACCCAATGATGAAGTGGATCCACAGCTTATTTGCGAAAGCTGGGGTTGCCCAACAGTTGCCCCGGCATTTTTAAAAACATTAAAATCGTATCTTGATGTAACACCAAAACCAATAATGCTGTGGATATATTATTAAGTTAATGAGAAATTAACTATTGCAATAAATTTATTTCTTTAATTTAGCAACAGCAAACACAATTTTCTTTAATATACCTCCGTTAATGATTTATGCTTCTTAAAAACCACAAAAATATTGTTAGAAAAACCCTGGTGCTTGCAACAGGTTTATTCCTGGCTCTATCTCTGTGTGGTTATATGATTGCAGGTATAAAAGGTAGTATTTTTTATAAACCAAATACCATTAAAGCTTACGACGGTGTAATGACTAGCAGCGAGGTAATGGGTCGCCTAAAAGAAAAGGCTTCACTAGCAAAAGATTATGTAGATAATAATGGCTTTGATGTAAGCTATTGCTTTATGATTGATATGCGTTTACCTTCCGGTAAAAATCGTTTTTTTATTTACAACCTTTTAAAAGATTCACTGGAAGCCGCTGGGTTGGTTACACATGGTAAAGGTTCAGAAAGCGAAACGGGTAGTCTGGTTTTTTCAAACGCTCCAAACAGTTACTGTACTTCGTTGGGTAAATACAAAATTGGTAATTCTTATAACGGCAACTTCGGCCTCACTTATAAATTAATGGGGCTGGAAAAAACAAACAGCAGAGCTTTAGACCGTGCTGTTGTGTTACATTCATATTTTGGTGTACCTAAAGAAGAAGTTTATCCTGCTCCCATTTGTGTTAGCGAAGGGTGTCCTGCAGTGTCGCCGGTTTTCTTCACCCAGTTGAAGGCTTATATGGATGAATCGCAGGAGCCGATCCTGTTATGGATTTACTACTAATTCATCGGTATTTCTATCGCCAGCAGTTCTGCATCTTCAGAAATATTTATCGTAAAATTCTCAGTTTCAGAAATTCCTAAAGCATCTCTTTTATTTAATTGTTGTCCGCCAACTTCGACAGTACCATTAATTACAACCAGAAAAACCCCGTTGTTTTTAAAAGCATTTGTATAAGTTATTTCTTTACCGGCCTGCAGGTTGCTTAAAGAAAATTTTGCATTCTGGTTAATCCACAGGGCATTATCTGCATCAATGGGCGATACAACTGTTTGCCATTTGTTTTCTCTTGCTGTTACATCAAATGTTTTTTGATCGTAGCGTGGTTTTATATTTCTTTCTTTAGGAAATACCCATATCTGGAAAAGTGTTGCAGGTTCTGTTGCCGATGCATTGGCTTCGGAATGTTGTACCCCGCTGCCGGCACTCATTATTTGTATGTCACCGGCTTTTATAACTCCCTGGCCGCCGGTACTGTCTTTATGTTTAAGTGCACCGGTAAATGGTATGGTTACAATTTCCATATTATCGTGTGGGTGTGTGGGAAACATGCCGCCACCACCAATAAAATCATCATTCAATACCCGTAACAAACCAAAATGTGTTTTAGCATTGTCGTGGTATTGGGCAAAACTGAAATAATAATTGGGTTTTAGCCAGCCGTAATCGGCGGTTCCCCTGTCTGCTGCTTTAAATAATAATGTTTTCATGATTTGTTGCTTTTAAATTCAATGTTTAAACATCAAAATGCGTACCAGTAATATTTTCAGTCAAAAAGGCATGCAATAAAAATCCCCGTTTTTTACGGGGATATACATTAATTAAGAACAGCAGCCTCCTCTCCGGGCAATAATCCCACAATATCTTCCTCCCGGTTTTCATTCCACTCCACAATAAAATTATTGCGGCCCTCACCTGTAAGCAGGCTCATGTAACGCATTTGTACCAGCTCCAGTAAACAAAGAAAGAGGAAAATGGCATGTATGCGATCCTCGCAAATTTCAAATGCTTTTTCAAAAGAAACCGTTTTACCATCTTTTACCACATTCAACAAATGCTCCCGGCTTTCTTCCATGGTGTAGTTGTAACGAACTACGGTATGAACCGGTTTAAAATTACGTTGCTGCAATTTTAATATCACTTTTTCAAAAGCCTTCATCAACTTAAAAAGTGTTACAGCCTGAATTTCGGTGCCTTCGCCGGCATCTTCTCCAATCTGCGAAATTTCTTTTTGCAGGTTACCACGTTTTACCATCAACATCCGCAATGCCTCCATTTCAGCCATTTGTGTGGCAGCTTCTTTAAATCTTTTATACTCAAGTATTTTATTTATCAGTTCCTGTCTTGGGTCAATTTCGTTACCATCGGCATCAATTTCTTTACGTGGCAAAAGCATTTTTGCTTTAATACGCATCAATGTGCTGATAAAAAGTATAAACTCGCTGCTTAACTCAATGTTGAGTTTTTCGCCGGTATGTATAAAATCCAGAAAGTCGTTGGTAATTTTGGTGATGGGAATATTGTAAATATCCAGTTCATCTCTTTCTATAAAAAATAAAAGCAGGTCAAATGGTCCTTCAAACTGGTCTAACTTAATCTGGTACGATGCTTTGTTCACCTGTATAAATATTGTAATGTAAAAATGTGCCTGTTAAAAACAGTGGCAAATGTATTGATAAGTTGTTAGAGTTGTATAACAACTGATGTTACCAATAAGGAATGTGGAAAAACTTTGCGGTACTGCTGTTTTGAGTAAATAAAAATGCAGCCGTTCAGACTGCATTTTTATTAAAATTTTTATGGAAAGATTATTTTTTCAAAGAATCTCTTATCTCCATTAATAAAGCATCGGTTGATGAAGGACCTGCTGGTGCTTCTTCCTGCTTTTTCTTCATACTGTTGATGGCTTTAATAACAAGAAACATTACAAAGGCAACAATGATGAAGTTAATAATGGCGGTTACAAAATCGCCCCATTTAACAGCAACAGCTTCTGTAACAACTTTACCAGTAGCATCAACAACAGCGTCTTTTAACACGTACATGTTTTTGCTTAGATCGGCTCCGCCAATCATTCCAATTAAAGGAGAAACAATTCCTTCAGTAAAAGAAGTAATTACTTTCCCAAATGCTCCGCCCATTACAAATGCAACAGCAATGTCAACCAGGCTGCCCTTCATAGCGAATTCCTTGAATTCTTTGATAAATCCCATAAAAATGTTTGTTTAAAAGGTTAAAATAAATAAATAGGGAGGAGAAGGTTGCGACAAAAGTAGCTGTTTCATTTTCTATATAAAAGCGTTTTTCAATATTTTTTTCCTCTGCAAAGGTTTGATACTACATTAAAACCATCATCTTTGCGCAAAATTTAAAATTTTGAACAAAGGCTTAATTAACTGGCTCATATTTATTGTACTTTCTTTAATCTGGGGCAGTAGTTTTATAATGATGAAGGAAGGATTGCTGTTTTTAGATGCTTTTCAGGTTGCATCGCTCCGCATAATTTTTTCTGGCATTGTGTTATTTCCATCTGCGGTTAAACATTTTAAAAGTATTCCTAAAAATAAACTGGGTATCATATTTATGTCGGGCGTTTTGGGTAGCCTGCTACCTGCCTATTTATTTTGCGTTGCCGAAATAGGTATTGATGGGGCTTTGGCGGGTACATTAAATTCGCTTACGCCTATTTTCGTAATCATAACCGGCGCCTTATTTTTCAGTTCAAAAACAGCTGCAAATAAAATACTGGGCATTTGTATAGCTTTTGCAGGCAGTATTTTATTGCTGCTGAGTAAAGGGCAAATGCAGGAAAGCCAAAACCTTATTTATGTTTCTTATGTAGTGCTTGCTACTGTTTTTTATGGCTTTAATGTAAATATGGTTTTCAAATATTTAAAAGATATTGGCTCGCTGCAGATTGCAGCAGTTGCACTTACGCTAAATGCCATTCCGGCTTTAATTGTATTGTACTTTACCGGTTATTTTAGTTTGCCATTAACCGATAGCAACATTTTGTATTCAACCGGTCAGGCTGCTTTGTTGGGTATTTTGGGCACAGCCATTGCCTCTGTTATTTTTTATAAACTGGTAAAAAGTGCAGGTGCTGTTTTTGCGTCGATGGTTACTTATGGCATTCCCATTATTGCAAATTTTTGGGGAATTATTTACGGAGAAGAAGTTGGCTGGAAACAGTTTGCCTGCCTGGTACTTATATTACTGGGTGTATATATTGCCAATCGCAAATTTGCCCGCAGTTAATTTTAATCAGCCTCCGTAAAAGCAATATTTTTTTCTCTGAGAAAATCTTTAATCCTGTCAACATGCACACATATGCCCACGTGTAAAAACGGATTGTTCGAAACTTTATTTTTCTTGCCGTTGTTGATGATCTCAAAATCTTTCATATCAAAACCAAGGTGCAGGTGATTGGTTGCAAACTGCATTCCGTAAATTTTTCCGTCGGTATCAAACAGCGGTCCACCGCTTTGGCCACGCAAGCCGGGCGTACTCATTTCAATACCGGTAATGCCGCTATCAGGTTGTGTTGCAACAAAACGGGTTACTATACCATCAATAGGAAAAGAGGGAGAATTTGGGTTGCCCGTTGCTGTCCATTCAATATCATCGGTATCTGCATTGTGTTTAAAATTATTAAACTCCGGAAAAGGAAAACCAATGCGGCCCAGTGATTTGCCCTGTTTTATTTTACTGCTGTCTTTTAAAAAAGTGGCGTGGCCGTTGTAAAATGTTTTATTAAAACCTTTAAATTCAAGTATGGCAAGGTCAAGCGTAGGATGCGGATGACAGGTAATTTCGCTTATACTATCAAAACAATTTAAAAAATTGTTTTTTAACTGCACGGTTGTTTCGGGCAAGTATTTATATTTCATCTGCAGCCCCTGTATATTGCGTTTGTATTTTGCATCGTTGGCAATATGGTTTCTTTCGGCCTTATATTTTTCGTATTGCTGGTTTATATTCTCTGCCGCAGGAATCAGATCCATTACATGTTTACAGGTAATGGCTACGCCATTATCGTTTACAAAAAAGAAAGTAGAGCTGCCCGGTAAAACAAGGCCACCATAAGTTCTGGATATGGTGTGCAATGGACGGGTAAATTGTAAAACTTTCTCTATAGCGTTTTGAAACATGATGTGTAATTAAAATGAATGATAAATATAAAGACAAAACGGATGCCGGGAATTAATAACGTTGAAGCGGTAAGCTAATTTGAAAAACTGTCAGGTAAGTGCTGACTAAACTGGTCTTTTCGTTCCCTCCGCATTTGCCTGGCTGTTTTTGTACTGCCATCGTGACTCCAGCCGGGCGGCATAAAAATATATTTAAGTTTGGTAGCTAAAGATGTTTTCTTTTTTACATCATTCGCCAAACTTTGCCATTCGTGAAAAATAATTTTTACAGGGTTGGCCGCATTTTCAACTGGTTTTGTAAGTCCGTATTTTACGGGTTCTTCTTTTAATTCCTGCTGAAAACTTCCAAATATCTTATCCCAGATGATTAGGCACATGCCCATGTTTTTATCAAGATAAATAACATTGCTGGCATGGTGCACCCGGTGATGGCTTGGGCTAACAAAAAAAGCCTCAAACCAGCGGGGCATTTTGTTTATGTATTGTGTATGCACCAGTATGCCGTAAGTCTGCGTAGCCGAATACATAAAAATAATATCAAGCGGTGTAAAACCAAGCAAAGTAATTGGCGTTAAATAAATAAACCGGTAAACAGGTTGAAAAACCGATGAACGAAAACCTGTGGTAAGGTTAAATTCTTCGGATGAATGATGCGTAACATGCACGGCCCAAAACAGGCGGCAGTAGTGATCAACCCGATGTTCAAAATAAAAAGCAATATCAACCAGGATAAATAATACAAACCAATACCCGTACACATTTTTAATGCTAAAAAAATGATACTGGTAAGCCCAGCCCATTACACTGATATAAAAAACCCAGCGCAATAAACCATCCAGCGATGCATTTAAAATAGTGAGGTAAACGTTTTGAACCGTATCTTTTAGCGAGTAAATTTTTGTTTGTTTCCAGTTGCTGATAAAAATTTCGGCCCCAATTAAAATTGCATAAAAGGGGATGGAGAATAACAAGAACCACGTTTCTCTGGCTGATGGCATTACTTAAAGTTAATGCTTAAAAAAAATTAAACCGCCATAATTTCTTTTTCTTTTGCCTCCAGGTGCTTTTCTACCAGCGAAATATATTTATCGGTTAAATCCTGTGCTTCTTTTTCAGAGTCTTTGCTGATGTCTTCGCTCAAACCATCTTTCTGTAATTTTTTTATGGCTTCAATACTGTCCCGGCGAATATTTCTGATGGCAACTTTTGCGTGTTCTCCTTCTCCGTTACATTTTTTTACCATTTCCTTTCTTCTTTCTTCTGTTAAGGGAGGTAAAAATAAACGTATAATGTTACCATCGTTTTGTGGGTTAATGCCGATGTTTGCCATAATGATGGCTCTTTCAATTGCCTGCAACATATTTTTTTCCCAGGGTTGTACCGAGATGGTTCTTGCATCTAAAACTGTAATATTGGCAATTTGATTGATAGCGGTTGGGTTACCATAATAATCAGCCACAATACCATCCAGCATAGCTGGGTTTGCCTTACCTGCACGTATTTTAACAAGCTCAGTTTCCAGGTGTGTTAAAGCTTTTTGCATGGTTAACCGGGTGTCACTGATAATACTTTCTACTTCTGCTGACATATTTTAAATATTGATTGGCTGCAAAGCTATAAAAAAACGCTGTTATAATCTTATCAGCCTTAAACTAATAAAGTTAAAGCAGTAAATTTTACTGAAACTGGATAATAAAATGAGTAAAAGAAAATTTAATCGGCCTCTACAGCTTCGCCAGCCAGCTTAAATATTTTGTGGGATTTTATGATCTCCGTTTTTTCAACCTTACGGGTTAAAATATTTCTGTTTTTAGGACGGCTGTAATATATGATGCCGATAAAAACAAAAGCCGATAAAAGCAATACACCTAAAACGGTGGTAGTGCCCAGGTTACGCATAGAATATGCCAGACCAATAAAAGTGATGTTTACCAAAACGCAGGTTATAGTAACCATGCGGTGGCTTAAGCCAAGGTCCAGTAAAAAATGATGCACATGTGTCCTGTCCGGACTGAACGGCGAACGGCGTTGTATAATGCGTAAACCAAAAACACGCAATGTATCAAAAAGAGGAATCATTAATATTGAAAAAGCAATGGCAGGGGCAGCTGCTATTGGTAAATTGGACGCCGGATTGCCAGCAATATTTATAAACTTAATTACCAGTATTGAATTTATCAGACCCAGCAAAAGTGAACCGGTATCGCCCATAAAAATTTTTGCTGGCGAAAAATTATAAATTAAAAAACCAATAATACTGCCCGATAGTGCAAAAGCCATTACAGCGTATGCCAACTGCCCGGCATAAAAAAAGTAGGTGCCAAAAACCAGCGTAGTAAGCAATCCCAGGCTTCCTGCAAGGCCATCCACACCATCTATAAGGTTAAATGAATTAGTGATTACGATTATTGTAAAAAGAGAAATTATGGTGCCGGTTAAATGTGGGATTTCGTACACCCCTAAAAAGCCATGAAAGTTACTTATTTGAATACCGCCAAATTTGATGATGATGCCGGCAGCAATTAGCTGCCCAATAAATTTTTTACTGGCAGATAAAACCAATATATCATCTTTAATGCCCAGAAAAAAAATAACCGTAGCTGCCGCAGCAAAATACTGAAGCTCAGCTGATATGGCAGATGGTACACACATTAAGGTGGCAATAATAAAACCGGCAAAAATGCCCAAACCACCAAGTGTTGGTATTACGTTTTTGTGAACCTTACGCTCATCAGGCTCATCAAACAACTTTTTATCTTTAGCAACCTGAATAATAACCGGAATTGCAAAAAAGGTAATAAGAAATGCCAGCCCCGAACTTAACAAAACATTATTCATTATTATAATTTGTTTCAGTAACTTTTACAAAAGTATTAAATATGTTCCGAGGATTAAAAACTAATAATCTAAATATCAGACTCAATTTTAAGCAAAATGGATGCCTGAATTAGATTTTTTTTGTTCTTTTAAAACGTATATTTCAATTTAATAACGATTAAACTTTAAAGTTATTATCAATTTATACCATTACCCTGTTTTTACTTTGATAATAAAGGCTTTTTAAAGTAGGTTTGCAGCCATATACGAGTTTAACAATAAACCGTTTATTTTATATAATATCAACGTATTTAACATGAGTAATTTAAAAGCAACAGCAACACAAATTAGAAGAGATATAGTTAGAATGGTGCATGCCGTGCAAAGTGGCCATCCGGGTGGTTCTTTAGGTTGTACCGAATATTTTACTGCCCTTTATTTTGAAGTGATGAAACACAATCCTAAATTCAATATGGATGGTGTGGGCGAAGATGTTTTCTTTTTAAGCAACGGGCATATTTCGCCGGTGTTTTACAGCTCGTTAGCCCGCAGTGGTTATTTTCCATTGGAAGAATTGAATACTTTCAGAAAAATAAATAGCCGCTTGCAGGGCCACCCAACCACGCATGAGCATTTACCGGGCGTACGTATTGCCAGCGGCTCATTGGGCCAGGGTATGAGCGTTGCTATTGGTGCAGCGCTTGCAAAAAAGCTGAATAACGATGATAATATTGTTTATTCACTCCATGGCGATGGTGAGCTTGATGAAGGACAAAACTGGGAAGCAATTATGTTTGCGGCTCATAAAAAAGTAGATAATTTAATTGCCACCATTGACTGGAACGGTCAACAGATTGACGGCCCAACAAAAACAGTAATGGCATTGGATAGTTTAAGAAACAAATTTGAAGCTTTTAACTGGCATGTACTGGAAATGGATGGCAACGATATGGATGCGGTAGTTGCCGGTTTAAATAATGCTAAAACTTTTGTAGGCAAAGGCAAGCCCATTGTTATTTTAATGCGTACCGAAATGGGCAAAGGCATAGATTTTATGGAAGGCAGCCACGAGTGGCACGGCATTGCACCCAATGATGAGCAATTAAAAAAAGCTTTGGATCAACTTCCTGAAACTTTGGGTGATTACTAAAACCAAAGGTTTAAAATAAGATGCAGCCAACTCTTTTCTATAGTACTTATCCTGAAAAGTATCAGGGTCCAAACTCCCCCTTCAGGGGGTTGGGGGGTGTTCTGTTATGAAAATAATTCCACTCAGCGAAGGCGCTTTTACCATTGATACAACCAAAGTTTTTGTACCCTTTGATACAGATAAGGATGAGCTGCAACAAAGGCCCCTTGGCAGCTTGCTGGTAGAGATACAACCCTTCGTAATCATCACCTCAAAAGATATTATTTTAATTGATGCAGGCCTTGGCTTTGATATGCCCGACGGAAGTTTACAAATTCATCAGAATTTACTAAACAATGGCATTGGCCCCATGGAAGTTACCAAAGTACTGATGAGCCATTTGCATAAAGACCATAGTGGTGGTATAAGTAAGGAAGATAAAATGCTGAATCAAAAATTCATGAGTTTTCCCAATGCAACTTATTATGTAAATAAAGATGAGTTTGATTTTGCGATGGCTAAGGGCAAGCCATCATACACACCAACTGAGTTTGAAATACTGGGCCAAACCGACCAGGTTGTTTTTACACAAGGCAATGGAACGATTGGTGATTATATAAAGTACGAAGTAACCGGTGCCCACTGTCCCTTTCACCAGGTGTTTTGGATAGAAGAAGAAGGGCAGAAAATTTTCTTTGGCGGCGATGTGGCCCCGCAATTACAGCAAATGAAAAATAAATTTATTGCTAAATACGATTTTGATGGCCGCAAATGTATGGAGCTGCGCCAGCAGTGGTGGGAGCAGGGCGAAAAGGAAAAATGGACCTTTTTATTTTATCATGATATTAAGACGCCGGTATTGGGGTTTTAAGTGATCCCGTTAAGCTTTTCAGAATATCAACAATTAAAAGTAAATTTGAGTTAAAGGAATTTACCATGCAAACAAATATTCGCCAAAAACTTCATCAGTGTATTGATACAATTGAAGAAAAAAAGCAGAGGCCATTTACACTTTACTTACATCTGAAATGGATACTGACTTACAAAGAAAAAGGTTAATTATGTCTGAGCGTGAAAAATATATCAACGGCGAAGGAAAGTCTTTCAGTTGGGATGAAGTAAAACAAATGGCTTTAGATAAAGAAAAACGAAATGCAATATAAAATTGAAGTTCGCCCTTTAGCAACCACTGAAATTATTGAAGCCATTGGTATCAGGAGTAAAGCAATTTTGAGATGTAAGGAGATGCCAAAGAAGGTGGTGAAAAATAGCATCAAAAGGGGATTTTTTGCCCGACTCTTTATACATAATCCTTCTATGCAACCATGTCTGTGCTTTGATTAAATCCGGCATGATTTTTAGTTCCTATAACATTAGTGTCCCGTTAAATTAGTTCAATTTTTAATTGTTCACATTTTTGTTCTTTGACATTCTTATAGACAGGGCTTTGCAATAACTCATTTAAGGGTGCTTTGTCAAAAAG
>JAYURR010000033.1:0-53532 GCA_043756605.1 Chitinophagaceae bacterium | reverse complement strand
TGCTTATCAAAAGCATATTGCCAAAGGCGATTTTAAAACATTTTTAATTGCAGGATATTCTACTCCCACTTCAAATTATAATGCAGATTTTTTACCGCTCTCTATCGGATTGCACAGTAAAAATGCACATATACGGTTGATGGCCGATTATCAGCGTAATCATTTGTTTGCAACAGCATCATACACCTACATTGCAAGGAGCAATGTTACGCTTGACAGAAATACTTATTACACCACCGAAATGCATTACACCAACGAAGTGAAAATGCCAGATGCATCTCAATTTAATTTCAGAGCTGGATACAGAAGCGAAACCTGGATAGCCGAAGCCATTTTTAATAAATGGACAACGCTGGGTGGTTTTGATATTCCAAGAAATGGTATGCCATTCGTAAGTAATAAAATGAATGCTACCAGCATTGGCCTGAATGTAAAATATGAAACACCCATTGACGGACTCTCTGTTGTTGCCAACGGCAGCACTACCATTGCCGGCAGAAACGTAGGCCAGGCCAGTGGTTTTAATGCAGGTATATTTTATATTATTGACTTCAGCAAAAAAAAGAAAAAAGAAAAAACAACAGACAGTAAAACGGAAAATAAATAATTATGAAAAAGATATTTTTACTGCTAACAGTAGTAATAGCACTAATTACCGGTTCGGTTTTATTCAATTCCTGTTCAAAAAGTATTGAGGAAGCCAACATGAATTACCCGATGATAAACCCAGTAAGGCCCGATGCAAATGCTGGTACCTGGAAACCGATTTTATTAACAGCAGCCAATGAATTTGCCTGTGCAGCACCTATTGCCACCACATCGCCGGATTATATTGTTCAGCTTAACGAAATAAAAAGTTTTCAAAATCAGATATCGAATGAAGAAAGAAAACTTGTTACTTATTGGGGAGCAGGTGCTGTGTTGCGTTGGAACGAGATCATGCGTGAACTGGTAGCCTTACATAATTTACCGCCTTACCAAAATCCTGATGGCAGTTATCCTTTTCCAAGTGCCAACAATCCGCTTGCCTATCCAACTTTTCCATTTGCCAATCCGCCTTATGCAGCCAGGGCTTATGCCTATTTAAGCGCTGCACAGTACGATGCCTGTATCGGAGCATATTTTTACAAACAACAGTATAACCGCACAGCGCCTTTTAATGTTGATGCTACTATTCAAACATTATTACCAAAATCAACTTTACCTTCTTATCCCAGCGAAGATGCAACCGTACTTGGTGCCAGTGTTGAAATATTGAAACTGATGTTCCCCGGCGATCAGGATTATATTAACCAACGTGCCGAAGAACATAAAAGAGCCAGGTTAATTGCAGGTGCCAATGTGCGGAGTGATTTGGATGCAGGCGAGGCATTGGGAAAACTGATAGCAGCAAAATTTGTTGCACGTGCCCGTGGCGACAGGGCTGGGGCTGCCGCCGGAAATGCAACCCTTTGGGTAAAATTAAAATCGGATTGTATTGCCCGTGGCGAAATACCATGGATAAGCCAGGAAACACCAGAGCGTCCGCCAATGTTGCCTGCATTTGGTGCGGTAAGGGCTTTTCTTTTTGATTCAGCAACTTTGGTAAACTCTATCAGGCCTGTTGCGCCACCATCTACCAGTTCCCAAAAATTTAAAGACGAAACTGAAGAAGTATATCAAATAACTAAAAACCTTACGAGAGAGCAATTACGCATTGCAAATTTTTGGGCCGATGGTTTAAGAACATACACCCCTCCAGGCCACTGGAATTATATAGCCGCTAACGATTTTGCACAACAAAATTTTAGTGAAGCCAGGTGGGCACGTAATTTGGCGTTGCTGAATATGTCTGTTATGGATGCAGGTATTGCCTGCTGGGATGCCAAGAATTTTTATTTTAATCCACGGCCCATGCAAATGGACAGCAGAATTAAAACGGATATTGGGTTGCCTAATTTTCCTTCCTATCTTTCTGGCCACAGTACTTTTAGCGGTGCAGCCTCAACAGTGCTGGGTTATATAATACCCGCCAGGGCACAGGCTTACAGCGATATGGCAAAGGAAGCATCTGTTTCACGTTTGTACGGTGGTATTCATTATCGCAGCGATTGCGAAATTGGAATTACTACCGGCAACAAAGTAGGTGCATTGGCTGTAGCCCGTGGTCGAATTGACGGTGCCGAATAAAAAATAACAACATCAGTTTTTTACAGATGTGAATAAATATGTGCTCAACAGGTGCAAAACACAGCCCTCCAAAATTTGGAGGGCTGTGTTTTTAAAATGTATCTTTATTGTCCAATTGAGCGATTAAGTTTTTTAAAGAATGAAGTTTGTAAAAAGACGGAAATCGTAAAAAACAAAATCAATCAAGCGGAAGCATCGGGTTAGTAAGGTTACAGATTAAGCAATTATGAAGTAAGCTATAACTTGATGCTTTTTTATTTTTAATAATTTGCTCATTAATAAAAAGTAAAAAGCCCGGATAAATTTATCCGGGCTTTTTACAAAATGCGCAATCATTAAGCATTTACTGCTTTATGAATATCGCGGTATTTTTTTATAATGTCATGTGCCGTTTTTAGCTTAGCCTGTTGATCAGCAATTAACTGGCGTGTATCAGCATTAATTTCTGCATCAGAAGCAATTGCCGCAGTATAAGCTTTTTGTGCAGCATCTTCGCCAAATTCGCAAAGCTCCAAAACCGACTGGCGATCATGACCGGTAAATGTTGTTTTTACATCCATCCAAACACGGAATAGCTTACCGCTGTTGGTTGTACCATCTGCGGGTGTTCCGCCCAGGCCAGATACTAACTCAGAAAGCTCAGTTGCATATTTACTGCTATCATTAGCCATACTTCTGAAAATAGCTCTCAGATCCAGATCAAGATCTTTGGTTTCTTCAATGGCTTTTTCATAACCATTAACCCGATCATGATTGATTTCAATGAGTCCGTTTAAAACGTCTATTAATTTTTCATTTGTTTCCATAATGTTGTGTTTTAGTAATTCAAAAGTCTAAAATTGTGCCAATCAATTTGAGTTAAACACAAAGATGTTATGGGGAATTAATTCCACTACCTGTACAAAATTTTGTAAATTTATTTGAGCTACACAACGCCGGCCAGTTCTAAACTTCGTTTACTTATCTTTTTATATGCTACATCTTCTATAATTGCATCCGGGCAAAGTACCAGCGATACGCCTTCCTGTTTCCACCAATCAGTATTAAATAGTTTTTCAGCATGAATTACGGCAATAAGCCAACTGTGTTTGTATTCGTTATGCCATTCTTCAATCCATTCAAAATCATCTTTATTAATTTTATTCAGCTCATCAGTACTGATGAAAACCTTTAAATAAAAATCGTTACTAAGTGCGGTATCGGTTTTATGGTAGATTTTTTTGTACTCGTATTTGTAATTGTAACCCAATGCAGATATATCACTTAGCACAGCAGATGCTGTTGGAAAAGCTCCGGCACCTTTACCTTTAAAAAAATGTTCATCGGCAAATGTACTTTCGGTAGTAAGTGCATTAAACTCGTTTTGTACATGGTACAGATTATCGGTCTGTGTTACAAACTGTGGCAATACAAATGCTGCCAATTTACCATTTGCTAATTTTTTTGCCGCGGCTACCAGTTTAATACTTTGCTTTTTTTCTTTAGCTACAATGGCATCGGGCAACGAAATATTTTCGATACCATTAAAAATAAAACCGGTTGGTTTGGTAATTACACCAAAAGAATGTGCCAGTAAAATACTGAGTTTGTTTGCTGCATCAAATCCGCCAATATCCAGTTTGGGATTGCTTTCTGCAAAACCCAGTTGTTGAGCAAGTGAAAGAGCAGCCTTAAATTCAAGTTGATCTTCCAGTATTTTAGTTAGAATAAAATTGGTAGAGCCATTGATAATGCCACGGATAGATTTCAACAGATCGTTATCATAATATTCTTCCAGGTTACGTACAATGGGCATGCTGGCGCAACAGGCACCTTCGTACAAAAGTGCTGTATTATTTTCCTGCTGCAGATGTAACAATTCTTCAAAATGTTCGGCAATCATTTTTTTATTGGCACTTACTACGGCCTTACCTTTTTGCAAAGCTGTTTTTACAATTTCAAAAGCTGCATCAGCATCATCAATCAGTTCAACAACTACATTAATGCTTTCATCATTGAGAATTACGGATGCATCGGTTGTAAATTTTTCGGCACTAATGCTTCTTTTTTTATCTGCATTTTTTATTACAATTTTTTTTATTGACGCCTGTAAGGTTGCTGTAGCGTGCAGTACATCATAAAGACCTTTGCCTACTGTGCCGAAACCGAAGAGACCGATATTGAGTTGTTTGTTTGCCATGAGTTTTTTTACGCAAAGCCGCAAGGGGGCTAAGTTGCTTATGTTTTATTTTTTCGCTTAAATAAAAGTTCAATAATGTTTAAAAAGTACAAGAGTGCGACGCCACCGAAGTTGGGCTATGCACTAATGCTGGGCTCAAAATCTGCCTTTTCAATTTTTAATTTTGAAAAAGCCTGTTCCAGATCTGCAATCAGATCTTCAACATCTTCCAGTCCAACACTAAGCCTGATAAGGCTATCAGCAACACCGGCAGCCTGGCGCTTTTCTGCAGGGATGCTTTTATGGGTCATTTGTGCAGGGTGACAAAGTAAACTTTTTACACCGCCTAAACTTTCGGCCAGTTTAAAATAATGGGTGTTGGTTACAAAAGCAGTAGCAGCTTCTTCTGTATCATTTTTTAAAGTGAAGGAAACAATACCACCAAAACCCTTGCTTTGTTTTTTTGCAATGTTGTGATTGAGATGTGTTTTTAAACCTGGATAAAAAATTTTATCAACCGCAGGATTTGTCTCCAGGTATTCGGCAACAGCCTGTGCATTGCGGCAATGCTGTTGCACACGCAGGTGCAGGGTTTCAATACCACGTATAACCAGCCAGCTATCGAATGGCGCAAGTATGGCACCGCTTGCATTTTGTATGAATTTTATTTTTTCGCCCAGTGCTTTTTCTTTGGCAACAACAAGGCCGGCAATTAAATCACTGTGGCCACCCAAATATTTTGTGGCGCTGTGTACTACAAGATCAGCTCCCAGCGTGAGAGGCTGTTGTAAGGCGGGCGATGCAAAAGTATTATCCACGCAAAGTAAACACCCATGGGCCTTTGCAGCTTGTGCAATGGCCCGTATGTCGCTTACTTTTAAGGTTGGATTGGTGGGTGTTTCTAACCAGATCAATTTTGTGTTTGGCGTAAGTGCATTAAAAACATTGGCAGCATCGGTTGTATCAACATAATTTACCCTGATGCCGAATTTTTCATAAATATGTGTAAAGAGCCGGAAAGCACCTCCATAAATATCATCTACGGCTAAAATTTCATCGCCGCTTTTCAGCAGTTTAACAACGGCATCAATGGCTGCAAGTCCGCTGCCAAAAGCAACACCCACTTCTCCTTTTTCTAATTTTGCAATAATAGTTTCTAAAGTTCCTCTTGTTGGGTTGTTGCTACGGGCATAATCGTACCCTTTGTTTACACCGGGTGCATCCTGAACGTAAGTACTGGTTTGGTAAATAGGAACACTGATGGCTCCTGTTAAAGGATCTACGGGAATGCTGTGGATCAGTTCTGTTGCGTTGCTCATTGGTCTTGCTTTTTAATTTTTGATTAATAGTGTTAAACATGTTCTGTTTAATCACTTAGCAAGTGAGTAACCTTATCGGAGGAGAATTTTGAATAGCCGCTGACGGGGTTTGTAACCGCCGACAGGGCATTAAAAAAGTTCATCCGACAAATCAGATGAGCTTTAAATATGTTGAAGTATTTTTTTAAGCTTTGAATCTGACTTATCTGTCCGCCTAAGCGGTTGGAATTGGCACCTTTCTCCGAAATGAATCGAAGTAGGTTGTCAAGGTTTCATCGGGCCATTACCCTCTACCTTTCTTAATAAGTGATATTAAAGAACTGGTACAAAGGTAGAGGCGAAAGTTTCAAATCTCCAAATAATTTTTTAAAAATATTTTTTAATGAAGAATGAAAGACTTTACAGTGAAGGGTTTTAGGCGATAAATTATTTTACATTCTTTCGCATCCATTCTTCCTGCGACGAGGCAGATTGCTCAACAGTGATAATCTGGGCAATTTTTTCCTGTCCGTTTATGATGGATTTGGTTACCATTTTATGTTCTATAGCCTCATCTTCTTTCATGCCCAGCATTTTTATAAGCGGAATAATTTTATCGCTGCCAAAATGTTTAAACAGCGGTTCATCTAATGCACTGAAAACAATTATTTTTTCGGTTTGCCAGTTTTTTATAAGATCGAGTTCTTTGGTGTGCAGTGGGTAATGCTCAACAAAAACCGGTATTTTATTCAGCAGTTTTGATGCATGCAGGTGATGAGTTTCGGTTATCAGGCTTTCATCCAATCCCTCCTGCATGAAAAATGCTTTAAACTGAGCGGCTGTATCTGCAAACCAACATATAAATAAATGATTGGGTTCGGCGTTTGCCAATTTAGCGCAGGCTTGCATCTTAGCCGCAGTTGATACATAAGCACGGTCAACTAAAACATGACTTTCTGCCCCACCATCCTTCTTTCCAAATAAGTTAAATAACATAAATAAAATTGAATGGCAAAATTACAGAACAAAAGCATTAAAACATTCTTAAGTCCGAAGGACAAGTATGATTATAGCAATGGCAGATATTTATGATTTTATAAACCCCGAAGGGGTGACATATCACCCCTTCGGGGTTTATGTGCTTTTATTTGTTATTTACTATAATCATAACATCCCTTCGGGATTTAAAATGCCAATTCTAAAACAATATGCCTTCAACAAATGAACGTTCATTTTGTTAGTACCTTTGCAGTAAGTAAATAAATAATGGCGAAAGTTAAGAAAGCTTCTTCTGAAGAAATTATAGATAAGGATTTTATTGAAGTATTTGGGGCAAGAGAACACAACCTGAAGAATATTGATATTAAAATTCCAAAAAACAAACTGGTTGTTTTTACAGGTGTGAGTGGCAGCGGAAAATCTTCGCTGGCATTTGATACTATTTATAACGAGGGGCAGCGCCGCTACATGGAAAGCTTTAGTGCTTATGCCCGCCAGTTTGTGGGCGATATGGAGCGGCCCGATGTTGATAAAATCACCGGTCTTTCTCCGGTAATTTCTATAGAACAAAAAACCACCAACAAAAATCCACGCAGTACGGTTGGCACGGTTACAGAAATTTATGATTTTCTCCGTTTGCTGTATGCAAGGGTGGGAGAGGCTTACAGCTATAACACCGGAAAAAAAATGGTGAAGTTTAGCGAAGAGGAAATTGTCAGCAACATCTTTGAAAAATTTGAAAATAAAAAAATCAGTTTGCTTGCACCGCTGATAAGAGGACGAAAAGGACATTATCGGGAATTGTTTGAAGACATACGCAAGAAGGGATATTTAAAAGTGCGGGTTGATGGTGAAGTGATGGATTTGAAACCGAGGATGCAGGTTGACCGTTATAAAATACATGATATAGAAGTGGTGGTTGATAGGATGGTCGTTACGGATGAAATGCGTTTCAGACTTAGCCAGAGTGTGCAAAAAACCTTGCAGTTGGGTAAAGATCTCATGTTTCTCTTAATTAATGATGATGATAAAGTGGTGCAATATAGCAAGCTGTTGATGTGTGAGGAAACTGGTATAAGTTACGAAGAACCTTCGCCCAATGCATTTTCTTTTAACTCGCCTTATGGTGCATGCCCAACATGCCGTGGGCTAGGAAATGTTTATACCATTGATATGGATGAGGTACTGCCCGATTCATCTAAAACCGTTGCTGAAGGAGGCATTGCGCCGTTGGGCGAAGAAAGAGATGCCAGTGTTTTTCAACAGGTGATTGCTTTTGCCAAAAAACACAAGATCAATCTTACTAAACCAATTAAAGATTTACCAAAGGCACAATTAGATTTACTGTTGTACGGCGATCAGGAAATTAATCCTGCTTTGCAGATTGATATGAGTGATGATACTGTACCGGAAGTTTTTACAGGAAGTTATGAAGGAATTATTCCGATGCTGAAGCGCTGGTTCAGCTCTGCACAAAGTTCGGAAATGCTGCGAAGCTGGGTAGAAAATTATATGGAGCTTGCAACCTGCACCTCCTGCAATGGCGCCAGATTAAAAAAAGAAAGCCTCTGGTTTAAAATTGATAAAAGAAATATTGCCGAGCTGAGCAATTTAAATTTAGATAACCTGGCTGCCTGGTTTGATGGTGTAGAATTAAGATTGAGCGATAAACAAAATGCCATTGCCAAAGATGTATTGAAAGAAATAAGAGAGCGCTTGCAGTTTTTATTGGATGTAGGGCTAACCTATCTTTCTCTCAACCGGCCTTCTAAAAGCCTTAGTGGTGGCGAATCACAGCGTATAAGGCTGGCTACACAAATTGGATCTCAACTGCAGGGCATCACGTATATTTTGGATGAGCCAAGCATTGGTTTGCACCAGCGGGATAACCAACGACTTATTTCTGCTTTGCAAAACCTGCGTGATATTGGTAACAGTGTTTTGGTGGTTGAGCATGATAAGGATATTATGCTGGCATCTGATTATTTAGTTGATATTGGCCCCAAGGCCGGCAAGCATGGCGGCGAAATTGTTGCCATGGGTACACCACAAACAATTTTAGATTCCAAGTCGGAAACGGCTCAATACTTACTCGGCACAAAAAAAATTGAAGTACCCAAAGAAAGAAGAAATGGGAACGGAAAATTTATTGAGTTAAAAGGAGTGAAGGGAAATAATTTACAAAATGTAGATGTAAAATTTCCGTTGGGGAAATTAATATTGGTTACCGGTGTAAGTGGCAGTGGTAAATCTACTTTGATAAATGAAACGCTTTATCCGTTGCTGAATAAGTTTTGTTATAATTCAAAAGCAAATCCGCTGGAGTATAAATCTATAAAAGGGTTGGAGCAGATTGATAAAGTGATTGAAATTGACCAGAGCCCTATTGGCCGCACACCCAGAAGCAACCCGGCAACTTACTGTGGTTTCTTTACAGATATCAGAACTTTATTTGCCATGGTGCCAGAGGCAAAAATAAGAGGCTACACGGCAGGTCGTTTTTCCTTTAATGTAAAAAGCGGCAGGTGCGATGTTTGCGAAGGTGGCGGCATGCGGGTAATTGAAATGAACTTTTTACCTGATGTGCATGTGCATTGCGAAAAATGCAATGGCAGAAGGTATAATAGGGAAACCCTGGAAATACGTTACAAAGGAAAATCTATCAGCGATGTGCTGGATATGACGGTTGATGAAGCTGTAGAATTTTTTCAGGCCGTACCATACATCTACCGAAAAATAAAAGTATTGCAGGATGTTGGGCTTGGTTATATTACCTTAGGCCAAAGTGCTGTAACGCTTAGTGGTGGCGAGGCACAGCGTGTAAAACTATCTACCGAGCTTGGTAAAAAAGATACCGGCAAAACATTTTATATTTTAGATGAACCTACCACCGGGCTTCACTTTCAAGATATAAAACTTTTGTTGGAAGTTATAAATAAATTGGTTGACAGGGGCAATACCGTTTTGGTAATTGAGCACAATATGGATGTAATAAAAGTTGCCGACCATATTATTGATATTGGTCCCGAAGGTGGCGATGGTGGCGGTAAAGTTTTATTTGAAGGCCTCCCGGAAGATTTAATAAAAGTTAAGGAAAGCTTTACCGGAAAATATTTAAAACTGGAGCTGAATTAAAATTATACTGTCATTTGCAAAGAGCTTAATTATTTTTTTTATGATCGCCTCAACCTGACAGGTTAAAATAAAAAAATCCATGCCTCATAAACATGGATTTTTTCTTTAAAAAAAGGTAAAAGATGTCAACGAAATTTAAAATTTGTGGTTTCAGGGGTAATCTGTGCGTATTAAAATACTCATAGCTCCTCTTTGGGGTCAAACTTCTGTTGTATCATTTTACACTTATAAATTTATAACTATTTAAAAATTTCAAATTCGATGATAATGCATGCTGTACAAATCAATACCAGCTTGTGCCATCCCGGATTTAGTTGATAATTGTTACTCATGACTCTATTTTTTTGTTAGATTAATAAACCGTTGGACACCGCAATTGTCTGGCCGCTCTTTTGCCATATTCACTTTCATAAATAGGCCCTAACCTAATGCCTAATTTTAGTACCAGCGAAAGATACGTGTCGCCATCTTTGGTATCACCTCTTTGATTACCGGCCGGAAATCTAGACATGCCCGGAAAAATAATCGGTTGAACTTTGTCTGATAATTTAGTTGCAAGAGCGGCATCGGTAGCCGATAAATATTTACTGAAATTATTCGGATCAATATACTTTGCACTCACATCATCTAAATAATCGGTAAATGTTTTTCTGTATAAAAGTTCGGTACTCAGGTTAACACGCTCAGATGCGTAAAATTTTAAACCGGCACCAATTGGAATATTTATCTGCGTTAATTTATATGGTTTCACATCGGGGTATTCACTCATTCCCTGTCCTTCCAAACGCAGTGGCTGCAAGGCATGCCAGGTTTTATTGCCAGCAGCATCGGTTAAAGATCCTTTTGGGTTGAAATGAAAAACACCAATGCCAAGCAGGCCATAGGGCCTCAGTTTTGGCTGATACTCTTTGTCTCTTCTCAGCATCATCGTAGGAAAAAGTTCCAGTGCAAGATATCCTTCTAAAACAGTTGATTTAAAATCAAGATTACGTTGTTTGCGGTACAGTTCGTTAATGCCGGTAGTGTTGATGATGTCGTCGCTTCCTTCAAGATACGTAACATCTGCAGCCAGCCTTATGCCTAGCCAACCCTTGGGATATGCAGTTACAAAAACACCTTTCATCAGTTTTGTAAACTCCATGTTTACGTCTTTAATGTCGTTGGTACCTTTGCCGGAGTTACCGCCTAAATCGCCTAAAAAAAAGCTGGGGCCAAAATTAAAACCTACTTCCCATTTAACTTTTTCGCCAAATAAAAATGCTTGAGAATATGAATTGGAGAGAGTTACGAGGCTTATCAGAAGCAGCAGAACACGCTTTTGCACAAATTTGTGTAAATATGGCTTCATCAAAAATCAGATTTAGTCTTTCGATATTATTGGATAATTGGAATGGTGAGAACAGAAACCCGCTCTTATTTCAAGGAGAAAATGTACAAACCACAGTTTTAAAAACGGCAAACTATAAAAGATATTGCCTCAAGAGTTAAATTATTTGTTCAATATCATTTCAATATGCGGAATACCATCTTCCAGGTATTGGCCGCTGCATGGTACAAAACCCAGCGATTGATAAAACTCAGTAAGATAAACCTGTGCGCCAATCTTTATAGCACTACAATTAAATTTACTAAAACAGTGGCTGATGCTCTCTTTCATCAACTGCCTGCCAGCGCCGGTTTTGCGGTATGCAGGCGCTGTTACCACCCGGCCAATACTTGCTTCGGTATAGGAAATTCCCTGCGGAATTATACGTGTGTAAGCAACCAATTTTTTTTCATCCCAGCCGCAAAGGTGCATCGAAGCCTGGTCTTTATCATCAGCATCCTGATAAACACAATTTTGCTCCACCACAAATACCTCATTACGCAATTGCATAATTGCATATAGTTCTGCCGCAGAAAGTTCATCAAATTTTTTAAAAATCCAGTTTAGTTGCATGTTTATTTTTTTTTGACCCAGGGTTTTGTACTGCTATTTGGCTGTAGTGGCGTCGCACTCTTGTACTACATATCTTTATTCAGCATTACAGCCCCTTTTTTTCATTTTCCATTTTAAACAGCATTACCGCCGCAATTGATTTTGCTCTTGTTTTGGCCAACGCTGCAATTTTCCCTTCAAATAAATCATCTACTGTTGTTGTAAATAAATGTACCCAACTGGCGAAATGTTCTTTTTGTAATGGTATCTTTTTATTCAGATCGTAATGCACTTCCATGGCGTTTTTTGTGTAAACCGGGTTATCAAGTAAAATGGTTTCCCAAAAATCAACAATCACCGGAATGTGTTTTTCCCAATTCATATGCACCACATCGGTAAAAATAAAACCAATTGTCGTATCTGCTTTTACTGCTTCGTAAAACTGCATCACCAGTTTTTCTATATCTGCCCTGCTTTTAATATCTGCCTTCATATTTTTATTTCAGGAAAGGTAAAACATCTTTTATGCTTACCGGCTTTTGCTCATCATCAATTTCAACAACAATGCAATAGCCATTGGCCCCGCCTGCTTTTTTTACTGCATCCACTAATTTTTGCTGATCACTTTCTATTCTTCTTCCATCAACAGCACTCCATATTTCTTTTGTACATAAGCAGCCTTGTGTTGGTGTTAACGGATAATACGGCTGCTTTTTGTAGTACTCAGGATTTACTGTGGTCCCATGTGCAATAATTTCTGTACGGCCTGCCTTGCCGGCATAATAAGCTTCGTAAAACGGGTAGTAGCCCTTCCAGGAACCTGGCAATAAAAACCGGTAATTATCGCCCAGTTTTTTTGTTACCGAATCGCTTACATCGGTTGAGTTTTCGTAAGGCAAAACCATTTGTATATTGGTAGTAGGGCCAATAAAACTGCCCTGCGAAACTGCAAAGCCAAAAATTTTAAAAATGCCCTGCGGGGTATTTCCATTGCTGATGTAGCCCGGCATATTGCTACCACTACGTGCAAGTTGAGGCACTGCAAAATATTTTCCTGCAGCATCTTTAATAAATTTTCCATCCTTACCTCTTACCATAACCAGGCCGGGGTAATTTCTGTTTTTACGCTGAAAACTATAAACTACCATTTCGTTTGGTAAAAAGGTATCAGCCAGCAAATCTTTTACTGGTGGGCGTTCTGTAATATTTGTCTGCATTTTATTATTCAAAACAGAAAAAAAAGGGTTTGCTTCCACATTGCCACCTTGTCTGCTTATATCTTCCATACGTTTTAATAATTGCAGCTTATAAGTTGCTACTTTATTATTTAAAAAAAGGTACTCGCTGCACATGGCAAACAATTTCGGGTCGTTGGTTTGCATAACCAGCAATGCAACCTGCGGTACAAAATCTTTTGGATAAAGCGGGTAAACCAATTGCAATATTGCTTTTTGAAATGCTGTATTTCTGTATGTAACCGAATCCATTACTGTACGAATCCGGGCATCAATAAAAGCAGTACGGTAATTTAAAAGCTCCATCGCATCAAAAGCATCCTGCCAGTTTTCTTCGGTTGAATCTGCTAAAGGGAGTAACAAATTGCTGTTGATATTATTTAAAAGATGACGATACTCTTTTATCCTGTTTGCTTTTGTTGTTTGCTGGGCAAAAGGAATTACATTTTTTTGTGCTGACAAATCCAAACACAAAAACATCAACATGAATAAACTAAATAAATTTCTTTTCATCATCAGCACAATGTAAAATAAAAAAAGCACTCCCGCTTAAGCAGGAATGCATTTTTTAAAAAGGTAATTTTTATGTTACTGCACATTGGCAGTTAAAAAAGGCACTATTTTATTCATAGCATCTGTATTGGTTGCAACACTCCATGGGCCATGCGGCAACGTAGGATAAAAAACATATTGATTTACAACAGAAGCCGTATTTAGCTTATCTCTTAAAGATGTTGATTGTGTTGGATACACAACTACATCGGTACCGCCCTGTAAAATAATAGTTGGGCAGCCTGCAGATGTTGTAGCAAATGTTACCGGACTGGATTGTGCATACAAAGTTGGGTTTGTTGCAGGCGTTCCGCTCATCAAAGCCTGAAGACCAAATTGTCCTGCCGGGTTACTTGCATAGTCGCTGTACATGGTAGCCATATTGGTTGGGCCAAAAAAATCAACAACCGCTTTTATTTTTACCGGTGTTTGGTATTTGTAGGCGTGTAATAAAGACAGATGGCCGCCAGCGCTATGCCCCATCATAACAAACTTATCACTTACCAGGTTAATTGCCCGGTTGTTATAAATATATTCAACCGCAGCTTTAACATCCAGCTCCTGTGCCGGAAAAGGATTGGTTGATGGAAAAACAGCCAGTCGGTAATTAACATTAAAAACTGCATAATCTGGTAGCCTTGCCCTGATAGAATCCATGGGGGCTCCGGTTAAATCTGCTTTATCGCCACCAACCCAGGCACCGCCATGCACATAAATTAAAACTTTGGTGGTTGTGGTGGTGCGGTTTGCAGGTAAATAAACATCCATTTTTTGCAGCGGGTCGGTACCGTACGAAACATTCATAGTTGTTGATGCTGCAACGGGTGGTGTTGGGGTTGGGTTTCCGCCAGATCCGCCATCGTTTTTGCTGCAAGAGCCAAACAACACTAAAACAAATACTGAGAGGGGTAACAAAAATTTTACTTTCATATATTTAAAATTGAACCTTAAAAATAAGGATTATTATGAGAACGGAATTGATTTCAATCGTTATGCAATTTTCTGCATTAATGTAAGCCGTTTGTAAATACTTTCTTCAATCTCTATCAATTCAAAATGATTACCACGTTCCACAATGCGGCCATCCTGCAAAATTAAAATTTCATCGGCTTCTTTAATGGTACTTAAACGGTGTGCAATTACCAATGTGGTACGGCCCTGCATTAAATTATTTAAGGCATCCTGTACCGATTTTTCCGATTCGGTATCTAATGCCGATGTGGCTTCATCTAAAATTAAAATAGCGGGATTTTTAAAAACAGCCCGGGCAATGCTGATGCGTTGCCTTTGGCCGCCCGATAAACGAATGCCCCTGTCGCCGATATTGGTTTCGTAACCTTCTTCGGTATCAATAATAAATTCATGTGCATTGGCAATTTTTGCGGCCCTCCTCACTTCTTCCAAACTAGCATCCGGTTTACCAAGTGCAATGTTATTAAAAATGGTATCATTAAAGAGAATGATATCCTGTGTAACAAAACTCATCTGGCTTCTTAAAGATTCCATGGTGTAGCCACGTATATCTTTTCCATCAATGCTGATGTTGCCGCCGGTAACATCATAAAATCTGGGCAACAGATCGGCAATGGTTGATTTACCAACACCCGATGGGCCAACGAGTGCAATGGTTTTTCCTTTTTCAATAGTAAAACTAATGTTGGTTAAAACCGGCCTTTCGGAGTAACCAAAACATACATTTTTAAATTCAACCAACTCATTAAATGATTTTAGTGCAACCGCATTTGGGTGATCGGCCACTTCAATTTTTGTATCCAGTACTTCCATAATTCTTTGTCCGGATGCTTCGCCACGCTGTATATTGGCCAGCGCCACCACCATGGCTTTGGCAGGCCTTATCACTTGTGAAAATATAGCGATGAAGGCAATAAATTCGCTTGCCTGCAAACCGGATGGATTGCCGGCCTTGTTTTGTAAAATCATACTGCCGCCATAAATTAAAATGCAGGCAACTACAATTACACCCGATACTTCCGAAAAAATGGGAGCCAGTTCTCTCCGTTTAAAACCCTGTAAACTTGCTTTGCGGTAAAAATCATTTTCACGGCTGAATCTTTTTACAATAAAATCGGTGGCGTTAAAAGAGCGGATGATACGCATGCCCATCAGTGTTTCATCAATAATGGTGAGTAACCTGCCGATGGATGATTGCATATCTGTTGCTTCTTTACGCAGCCTTTTGGTAACCAGGGCAATGCCAATGGCAGAAATGGGAATGATAATGAGTGTAAATAAAGTGAGCTTTACCGAAATGGCGAACAGTGCAATAAAATAACCGATCATAATGTAGGGCTCTTTAAACAACACTTCCAGCGAGTTGGCAGCAACGGCTTCAATTTCAAAAACATCTGAGTTCATACGGGAAAGCAGATCGCCTTTTTTTCCTTTGGTAAAATACCCCATGTGCAGGTAATTTATTTTTTCAAAAATGGCTTCCCGAATTCTTTTTACCAGCAGGGTTCTGGCACTTACCATACTGCGCTGTGCAAAGTACCTGAACAAATTTGTGAGCACTACCGATAACACTATCAGCGCAGCAATAAAATATAAAGCGTAAACCGGGTTTAATGTTTTTAAATGATACACCTGGTAATAAAACAGGTCTTTAAAATAAGTGGCAGAAAAAGAAAATTCAGGAGCAATTGCATACTGCTGCATGCTTTCGGCAGTCTGGTTATCAAACAAAAAATTTAATAAAGGTATAATTAATGCAAACTGAAAAATGCTGAAGAATACAGCTATCAATGTGAATACAAAAAACGGGATTACAAATTTTCCGTAAGGCTTTGCAAATTTTAATAACCTGCGGTATGTCTTCATTTATTAATAACAGTTAGTAAAGTGAGCGATAAATTTTCCAGTATTCCTGTGCTGCAATATCCCAGTTGTATGCTTTTCCTTTATCAATAATCTGCTGCTGCATGTTAAAAAGCTTGTACTGTTTCATACCTGCAACAAATGTTTCTTTCATGTGCGCTGGCGAAAAATTTTCAAAATAAAAAGCTACATCGCCGCCAATTTCTGGCAAGGCTGTTTTGTTCGACAAAAATAGTGGTTTACCAACCGACATGGCTTCGGCAATCGGCAGGCCAAAACCTTCGGCTGTTGAAGGCAAGGCAAAAGCATAGCAATTATTAAAGTACCACGATTTTTCATTTTCAGCAACTGGCCCAACCAGTTTCAGGTTTTTTGCAACGCCCATTTTTTCGGCAGCATCCAGTATAGATTGATAATAGCCCACATCATCAATACGCCCGGCAATAACCAGTTCCATATTATCCTGCCCCTGAATGAGTGGCAACAAACTGTGAAAATTCTTTTTAGGCATGATGGTACCAACAGAAAATATAAATGGCTTAACCGGTTTGTAAGATTTTTTTAAAAGTTCGGGTTCGGTTAAGGTATTGGTGCCATTGTGTATTACCTGGATAGGTTTGTTTTGTACATCGCAATAAAAAAGCACATCGCTTTTTGCATATTCGCTGATGCAGATAATTACATCTGCACGGTTAATAAGCATTTGCAGCCGGCGCAGATTGCGTTGTTTTTTATATGCAGGTTTTGAGGCATCGTGCATAAAATTAAGGTCGTGTATTGAAAGCACTACCTTAATTTTTTTATTTTTAAAAGGGATGTAATAACTATCCTGGTAAGTGGCGTGCCACACTGCAAATTTATTCAGTGGTGGCATCTTTAATTTATGTAACTCTGTTTGAGTGATATGATTTAGATTTTTACCAAACAAATAATCAACACCATGTGGCGTGTAAAAAGTTAGGTCCTCGGTATCGGGCCGCATGAATTTAGTGATATGATTGCCCAGGTTTAAACAGTAATGGTATAAACCTGTATTTTCATACTTCATCCGTTCGCAGTCAAATATAATACGGTTAATCATGTAATTTGAAAGGGTTAAATTGCTTATTATTTAGTTTAGCCGAATAATTTTTATAATGATCGTAATCAATAAAGATAAGCTGCCTGATTATAGCAAAAACTATGCGACATCAGTTTGCTGTATGATTATAGATAGGTTTTATTTTCATTATCAAGCCGAAATTGCTATTTATACCAGTAAAAAAATGCTAAAGTTTTGTAACAGGCAACAAAACTTTGAACATTAAATTTATTATTGTAATAACCTAATTCTCAAAAATGAGTATTGAAAAGAAAACAAAAAAAATATTACTGGATTTTGAAAGAATGGAAGGCCTCTTTACCGGGTTTTATTATTTTAATCTGCACTTTGGTAAATCAGTTTTAAGGCTTGCACCAGAGTACATGGATTTCAGTTTTTACCTTGTTCAATCCCAATTTGGAATGTTTGGTAATGATGTACAATATGAAAGCAGAAAATCTTATGCTAAGCCCAAAAATAGTTTTTTAAATTTTTTCAAAAATAATAAGCCAAATGAGTACGATCTAATTCATATTTCCGATCAGCATTCACGCATTAAACCGGTACATAAAAATTCTAAAATCATACTTACTGTACACGACCTTAATTATTTGGTTGAAAGTTCGGATCAAAAAGAAAGAGACGAAGAAAGGGCAAAGCACCAGCGGATAATTGATATGGCCGATCATATTGTATGCGTATCAAACTTTTCAAAAAAATCGGTGTTGGAAAACCTGGATACCAAAGGGAAACTTATTGATGTAATTTACCAGGGAATTGAGCTGGCAGAATTTAATAGTGTTGATGAGCCACGTTATATGCCCAAAGGCCCGTTTCTTTTTGCAATGAGTAATGTATTGCCGAAGAAAAATTTTCATGTACTTCCCTGTTTACTGAAGGGAAATAATTACGAACTGATTATTTCCGGCATTACCGAGCATGCCCCGCAAAAAGAGTATATGAAAGTAATAATGGAAAATGCACGAATGCATGGCGTGGCAGACCGTGTTATAATTACCGGGCCTGTATCCAACGAAGAAAGACAGTGGTATTTAAAAAATTGTATGGCATTTATGTTTCCGTCAATTGCCGAGGGCTTTGGGGCTCCACCTTTGGAGGCTATGTATTTTGGTAAACCTGTATTTGCATCAACCCATACTTCTGTGCCGGAAGTTTGCGGAGACGCAGCATATTATTTTAATAGTTTTGAACCAACAGAGATGATAAAGGTATTTAATGAAGGCATGCATCATTACGAAACTTTTAAGCCTGTTGAAAAATTAAGAGACAGGTACGATTTTTTTAATTGGGATAAAAACGTATTGGAGTACATTAAACTGTATGAAAAATTATAGATAGTTTATTTAGATATAGAAGCGGTTAAATTTTAATAATGCAATGAAAAAAATAGCATTTATTGTGCAACAGTATGGAGTGGAGATGTACGGTGGTGCTGAATTACATTGTATTCGATTGGCTGAGAAGATGGCTTCTTTATATAATGTTGAGGTGTTAACTACCCTTTCGCTTGATTATATGAGTTGGGCCAATCATTACCCCGAAGGCGTGAGTATTATTAACGGGGTAACAGTAAGGCGGTTCAAAGTTTCGCAAGAGCGTGATTGGGAACGCATGGCTGAATTGGAGAAAAAAATAAGGATCGAAAAACATGGTACTCAACAAAAAGGAATTAAAGGGTTGGTTAAAAATTTATTTTGGGCGCTAAAAAATAAAAAAGTAACTGACGAAGATTATATGAATTGGATATTTGCACAGGGCCCAACAACGCCAGATTTAATTAATTATCTTAAGAGTCATGAAAGGAATTATGACTGCCTTATTTTTTTTACATACCTGTATTACCCAACTGTGGTTGGAATAGGTATTAATCCCCAAAAGACCATATTTATTCCGCTGGCACATGATGAATGGCCGATTTACATGCCTGTTTTTAAAACCATGTTTACAATACCAGCCTGTATAATGTATAATACAATGGCAGAAAAAAAGTTTGTAAACAGGTTGTTTAAAAATGAATCTATTTATTCAGAAATAGCCGGAACATGGGTTAATATGCCGGTTGATTTACCCGACATGGATATTAAAACTGAATTGAAAATTAATACTGATTATATTTTATTTGTTGGCCGGATTGACTCCAATAAAATTACTGATCAGGATTTTGAATGGTTTTTGAAATATGTTTCAGAAACGAAAAAGAAAATTAAATTAGTTTTAACCGGCAATTTATACCGAGAAATTCTTGTAAGTGATGATATTATGTATCTGGGTTTTGTAGATGAGCAAACAAAATTTAATTTAATGAAGCAATCCTTGTTTTTATTTCAACCCTCACGTTTCGAAAGCCTGTCTATCGTATTGTTGGAAGCGTTTGCCATGGAAAGACCTGTGCTGGTGCATAAGGATTGTGAGGTAATGAAGGATCATGTTGACATAAGTAAAGCTGGTTTTTACTACAATGATTATGCTGGGTTTAAAGATGCTTTTGATCAGTTGACAGATAATATAACTTTGAATAACGAAATGGGGAAATTGGGTAAAGCTTATGTAGATAGAAACTACAGTTGCGAAAATATAATCGCTAAATTTCAGCACGTGATCGAGGAAAGAATCAGTAAATAAAGTGATGATAATTTAAGATTTGTATATGGGAAGTTTAAGCAGGTTTGATTTAGGCAGGATAATAAGAGAATATAAAACCCCCAATTTGTTTGAGACAGGCACTTTTTGGGGAGATGGAGCAGCCTGTGCACTGCAATATCCATTCTTTAAAATTATTTCTGTTGAAATTATTCCTGAAATAGCTACAAAAGCAAAAACACGTTTTGCTAAAGAAGATAAAGTTGAAATTATTGAAGCTGACAGTATTGCGGCATTGGAAAAACAATTACCGCTGTTAAAAGGAAATACAGTTTTCTGGCTTGATGCACATTTTCCGGGTGCTGATGCAAAACTTGCGGATTATGCATCGGGCGAAGACGACCAGTTCAGGCTTCCTTTAAATAAAGAACTTGAATTGATCAGTAAATACCGAAAAGGTTTTCAGGATGTTTTAATACTCGATGATTTGAGAATATATGAGGATGGCCCTTTTGAGAAAGGCCTGGCACCGGCAAGTGCAATGCCACAGGGGGAGCGGGGTTTAAAATTTGTTTATGATACATTTTATGCAAGCCACTACATTTTCAAATCTTATCTTGATGAAGGATATATTTTGTTATTTCCAAAGCGGAGTTATAACAGAAATCATTTTAAGCTGGCAGATATGTTTAAAAAGAAACCGGTTGCTGAGGATCATTATCTTTTTAATAAGACCAATGTTTAGTTAAGATTGCCGGGGTTCAATATTTATATTTATCCTTCCACAACAATTTTAAAAACTTGCGCAACTCATCTTCCCGTAAATTTTTGCCGGGCTCAAAAAAAGTGGTGCCACTAATTGCAGTTGGTAAATATTCCTGTGGAGAGAAATTGTTTTCATAGTTGTGGGAGTATTCGTAACCTTTTCCATAACCTTCTTTCTTCATTAATTTGGTAGGTGCGTTGCGGATGTGTAAGGGTACTGGCAGATCGCCGTGTTGCTTTACTGCACTCATTGCCGCACCAATGGCAACTGTGGCTGCATTACTTTTAGCACTGCTTGCTAAGTAAATGGCGCATTGAGAAAGTATGAGTTGAGATTCAGGATAACCAATTTTATTTACCGCATCAAAAGTGGCATTGGCAAGCAGTAAAGCATTGGGGTTTGCATTGCCAATATCTTCACTGGATAGTATCAACATTCGCCGTGCAATAAATTTTACATCTTCACCACCTTCAATCATACGGGCTAAATAATATACGGCTGCGTTAGGATCGCTGCCACGGATTGATTTTATAAAGGCAGAAATGATATCGTAATGTTGCTCGCCTTTTTTATCGTAGAGTGCAATGCGCTGCTGGGCCACATGCATTATCAGTAAATCTGTTATTTCAATCACTTCATCAGCGGTAGATAACTCCCCTCCCCGGGAGGTTCCCGACAGGGAAGGAACGAAGTTCGAGGGGGAGGCCGTTACCAGTTCAAGTAAATTCAACAGCTTTCTTGCATCACCGCCGGAGATATTGATGAGTGCTTCGGTTTCCTTTAACTCTATCTTTTTTGTTTTTAAAACTTCATCATTTTTTATGGCATGTTGCAATAAAGCAATTAAATCTTTTTCATCTAATGCTTTTAAAATATAAACCTGCGTTCTGCTCAGCAAAGCGCTGTTTACTTCAAAGGATGGGTTTTCTGTTGTTGCGCCAATCAATGTGATGATGCCTTTTTCAACGGCACCCAATAAAGCATCCTGCTGACCTTTGTTAAAGCGATGTATCTCATCAATAAATAAAATAACATTACTTTGTTTTTTAGCCAGCTCAATAACTTCCCGTACTTCTTTAACGCCCGATGAAATGGCACTGAGTGTATAAAAAGGAACCTGTAATGTTTGTGCAATGATATTGGCGATGGTGGTTTTGCCCACACCCGGCGGCCCCCATAAGATCATGCTGGGAATTTTGCCATGCTCAATTGCGGTACGCAAAATGCTTCCCTTGCCGGTAAGATGTTGCTGGCCCACCAACTCATCAAGCGTTGTGGGGCGTAGGCGTTCGGCGAGTGGAGGGAGAGAAGTCAATGAATTTGGAATTAAGAATTAGGAATTAAGAATTAAGCTCCGAAACAAAAAATTATCTCCACTCACTACGCACTTTCTTTTGAAAAATTAGCCCAACTTTAATGTTTGGCAGTTTTCCAAAAAAAGAATTAATACTTTTCTTTGTGGATCTTACTGCTAATTTTTTAAGAAGGCTTCTTATCTTTTTTAGAGAAGTGCCTTTGGGGATTTCAACAATCATAATTCCTGTTTGAAATAAAGTTAGAAAAATCCTTGTTAATATGTGTAATCCGTGGCTTACTCTTTTAAATCCAACTTTATCTGCAACTCCACAAACTGGTTATCATCAATGGTTGAAGGCGCATCCAGCATCACATCCCGGCCACTGTTATTTTTAGGGAAGGCAATAAAATCACGGATGCTTTCGCTGCCGCCTAAAATGGCGCAAAGCCTGTCGAAGCCAAAAGCAAGGCCACCATGCGGTGGTGCACCATATTCAAAAGCGCCGAGTAAAAAACCGAATTTATGTTGCTGCTCTTCTGCACTCATGCCCAAAGCAGCAAACATTTTTTCCTGCAGTTCTCTTTGGTAGATACGGATACTGCCGCCACCAAGCTCATTACCATTCAGAATCATGTCGTAAGCATTGGCTTTAATGTTTGCATAAGGATGTTCCAGGTATTTATCTAAATCTTCCACCTTTGGCGAATTATTGATCATCATATCAATATCACTAGGTTTGGGGCTTGTGAACGGATGGTGCCTTGCTACCCAACGGCCTGCGCCACCGCCATCCTGGTCTTCCAGGGCAAATTCAAAAAGTGGAAAATCCAGCACCCACAATAGTTTAAACTCATCGTCTTTACGTAAACCTAACTGAGTTGCCATATACATACGCAAATCGCTGATGGCTTTACGGGTGCGTTCTTCTGAGCCGGCAAGTATTAAAATAAGGTCGCCGGCTTTTGCATTGGCTGCTTCGGCAATGGCTTTTAGTTTTTCTTCGCTATAAAATTTATCTACACTGCTTTTGTACGTGCCATCGGCATTTACTTTAATAAAAACCAAACCTTTCATACCTATCTGCGGACGCTTAACCCATTCAGTCAGTTCATCCGTTTGCTTGCGGCTGTATTCTGCACATCCCGGTACGGCAATGGCGACAACGGTTTCAGCCTCATCAAAAACTTTAAAGTTGGCACCGTTTATTAAATGGGCACTATCCTGCTTGCTAACAAAAACACTCGCAGGCTTTTTTAAATTAAGTATGCTGATGTCAAAACGAATATCGGGCTTATCGTTTCCGTAACGCCACATAGCATCTTCCCAGGTCATGCGTTCAATAACATCGGTGTAATCAATATTCTTTACATCTTTAAAAATACGTTTCACTAAACCCTCAAACATATTCAGAATATCTTCCTGTTCTACAAAGCTCATTTCGCAGTCAATTTGTGTGAACTCGGGTTGGCGATCAGCACGCAGATCTTCATCTCTGAAACATTTTACAATCTGGTAATAACGATCGTAACCACTTACCATCAGCAACTGCTTAAATGTTTGCGGGCTCTGTGGCAATGCATAAAACTGTCCGGGGTTCATTCTTGATGGCACCACAAAATCTCTGGCACCTTCCGGTGTGCTTTTAATTAAGAAAGGTGTTTCAATATCCATGAAATTATTTTCGTGCAAATAATTTCTGGCACTGCGGTTTACCTGGTAACGCAGTTCTAAATTTTTCTTTACGGCGTTTCTTCTCAAATCGAGATAACGATATTTCATGCGTATATCATCACCGCCATCGGTTTTATCTTCAATAGTAAAAGGTGGTACGGCTGATTTATTTAAAATTTTTAATTCACTAACAGTAATCTCCACTTCGCCGGTTGGTATGTTTGCATTTTTGCTGCTGCGTTCGTTTACTTTACCGGTAACCTGTAAAACAAATTCTCTACCCAAAGGATTTGCATCCAGCTCTGCATTCAATGCTTCTGAAAATAATAACTGGGTAATGCCATAGCGGTCACGCAGATCAACAAAAGTAATGCTACCGAATTTGCGAACGGTTTGTACCCATCCGGCCAGGGATACTTCTTTATTGATATCGGTTAATCTTAATTCGCCACAGGTGTGAGTTCTGTACATAATTTATCTAAAATTGAGCGGCAAAGATAATTTAAAAGGCTCACATCGTTTCAACCGTATTTTTATGTGTTGGTTTCCATACCAAATAATAATACGCAAGCATTAGTAAGCCAATAGTAGAGGGGATAATGGCTAAATATTTATAAGTGATGGTGCCATAAACAATCATTGTATCAAAATGAAAAAATTCGCTGATCATCCAATAACTGTTTGCTATAATCCAGACGGTGATAGCAACATTGTGGCAAAGCTCACTCATGTATTGCCGGGTGCGCCATGAAATAATAATGGCAATAATTAATGTAGGAAATATCATAGCTATACCTAATGGCCGCCATACCATACACCAGCTGATATCTTTTAATAACCAGAAAACAATGTGCAGGTTTTCCATTTTACGAAAACGGATGGGGATGTTGTAGGTTTGTTCAGCAGCCATAGTTTATAATTTTATTACACGAATTCTACCAGGCACAAATTACACGAATTATTGAAATGAAAAACACGAATCGGTTATCAAGCCAATTCGTGTAATTCGTGTTTTTTTAATTCGTGTTTTCAATTCTACTCTACCGTAACCCTTATCCCTTCGCTATGGCTGGTAAACTCCGGCGCATACATACATTGTATGCTGGTGATGCCATTGCTGAAATTACCGGCATGGGTTACAAACATGGGATACTCAAAAACATAACTGCCACGGGCCAGCCAGCCAAAGAAGAAATTGGTACTGGCATCTTTGGTGCTTTCGTAATAACCAAGGCCGCCCTGGTATTTATATTCGCTGAGTACATTGGTTGGTTCCATGCAGGCGGCACGCATGTCTTTCATGTGTACGTATTCCATATCTCGATCTACCTTAAGTTCGATACGCACTTTTATTTTATCGCCTACTTTTAATTGTGCGCCATCAGCTAAAGCAACTAACACCGGGCCTTTATCTGAATTTTTTTCGATGAATAATTTCTTCACTAATTTAAGTGGAGTTTCTGCAGCAGTTATTTTATCGAGGTCTTCGAAGTATTGCCAGTAAACAGCCCCCCAAGAACCCCCTCCGCCCTCGCCAGCTGGCGGAGAAACTTTGGAGTCTGATGATTTTAAGGAGACTGATACATTGCCCATGTCTGCTTTTACTTTTTCACCTTCAATTCTTTTTTTGAAATAACCTGTACCAGCTTCGGTCTTATTGTCTGTGCTGTTTATAACCATGTTTCCAAGTGTAATTGTTACCTCTTTCTCTTCATTCAGCCAAGAGCCTGCATTGCTCCCCCCTTGGGCGGCGGCGGGGCTGGATGGGGTCGGGCTCATCAGTAGAGCATAGCAGGCTTCTGCTGTGGCTTTGGTGGTTTTCCAGTTTTGGGTTTGCTTTTGTTTGAGCAACCATGTTTTTAAATCATCAACAGTTGTATTGTTCTTATCAATATCCATAAATGCTTCAATCATCATGGCCTGAGATTCTATTGGAGCCTGGTGCCAGTAGTAGCCGCCGGTTGTCCATTCTTTCCAATACATGCCTAACTCTTCTTTGTTGATTGCATTTTCTTTTAAAGATCTGATGATAGCTTTTGGTGTTGTTGCATCATTGCTGCGGTGCAATGCCAGTGCAATCATTGCCTGCAAATACTTGCTATTGCTTAGCCAGTATTTTTTTGCCTGAGTTGTGTAATAATTATACGCCGTTTGCGATGCTGCAGCAACTTTATACTCAGGGAAAAAACTGCGCATGTATAAATACTGAATTTGAATACTGCTTAAATTATTGCTGCTGATTTTTGCTTTGTATTTAATAAGGTTATCGTAATCTTCTTTTATTTTTTTATCGAGATAAGGAACTGCTTTATCAATAATTGTTTTTATGGTTTGATAATTATCGCCGGTTAGTGCATTTAGTTTTCTTAAATGCCCGATGCCGGTTGCAATGTATTGCGTCATGTAACGATCATCCATGCCGCCTTTAAACCAAACAAAACCACCGTTGCTGCTTTGCATTTCTTTTAGTTTGGTAAAAGCTTTTTCCTGCTCGGCACTCATACGCACCATATCAAACAGCAAGGCAATATTTTTCTTTTGCTGATTTTCGTTTTGTGCTTCTAATACCCACGGAGTTTCTTGTAGTAAAGCTGATTTTAATTCCTGATTTTTTTCAAGATTACTCATCAGTGCTGCTGTATCTACATTCTTCCATCTTTCAAACACCGCTTTAATTTTTGGCATACTTCTGCTGATATAACTCGCCAATGTATTTGCATAATACTTGTTGAAAGTTTGCTCCGCACATTCGTACGGATACTCCATTAAATAAGGCAGCGCCTGCACTGCATACCAGGCTGGGTTGCTTGTGTACTCTACTGTTAATGCATGATTAGTGATTGTGGTGCTGCTGCCACTGTTGAGTAACTTATCAAACTTAAAAGTTTTTGTAGTTTGATTGCGCAGGTTAAGCGGCATGCTTTCAGTAACCAACATGCGGTTGGTTAAAATAGGGATCGCCATTTCTTCCCCATCAGAAAAATCGCCGGCCTTGGCAACAAGCCTGTACGTCATTGCACTGTTGAAATTAAAAGGAATTTCCATCGGGAATTTTACCGCCTGACTTTGCCCCGCTGCGATGGTAAAATATTGTGATGGAAAAACATTCTTAAACCAACCATCAACCGGTTTGTTGGTGGCTGCATCTAATAACTCAAGCGTGGCAATACCGGTTACTTCTTTTTCGCTGAGGTTTACAATTTTTGCGCTAAACTCCATGTTATCACCTTCTCTCATAAAGCGTGGGGCATTGGGCTGCACCATCAATGGCTTTTGAGTGATGGTTGTTTTTTCGCTGTAAGCTCTTGCGGCATCTTTGGTATGCGCCAAAGTCATCAGCTTCCATTTGGTTAATGCTTCGGGCATGGAAAAACTAAATTCAATATTGCCTTCGGCATCTGTTTTTAAATCGGGGAAGAAGAAAGCGGTTTCGTTGAAGTTTTTGCGGATTTGAATGGGAGAACCGTTTCTCGTTTCTTGTTTCTCGTTTCCATCATTTCTAGTCTTCATATTGAATGATATAGAATCACTGGAGACGGTTTGAAGAGATATAGCATCATCTTCCATTATTTCCTCAACTTTTGTCCCTTTTTTATATTTTTTGCTTGGAGCAGTTGGTGGTGGCGGCGTAGCCCCATTGCCAACTACAACTTCGCTCATTTGTGCATTTGCACTTCTCATTACCATTCTTCCACCTCCATAATATCCTCCAGCATAACTATAAGCATTTAAAAGCTGATCATAAGATTTTGCAGCAGCAGTTAAATAGGTATAATCCATCTTGCTAAACTCATCCGAACTTACTTTTGCAAATCCATTTATGTTCCAGTAAATAGTATTGTTTAATCCCGGCCATAAATTTGGCCTTTGCCAACTATGTGGTTTAAACTGGTCAAGACTGGCATCGTACATGCCGGCCAGCATTTCAGCAGCAACTTTTTCGCCTTTGTTGCCGGTTATTTTAACTTTCCATTTTTCATTGGCACCGGGTAATAACTTATCTCGGAAGGTTTCGTAACTGATGTTTAAATCTTTATTACTCCATGGTATGCTGAAAGCCTGGTTGCCTTTATAAACCCGATTGTGTTTTACAAAAGCGTAGCTCATGGCCATGCCGCCACGATCAAGTTCTGTTACTGGTTGTATAAATGGCGCAACTTGGGTATTGGTAATTGTTTTATAAGTTAACGTATTTGTTTTATCCATTTTGCTTAATGAATGTATCAGCCAGATATTGTCAAAGCCGGTGGCGATGTTGTATTTTATTTGTTCGCCTGGTTGGGCAGATGCAGTTTTTACACTTACAATCACTGCTTCGTTAATTCGTTTATCCGTTAATTCGTTAATTAGTTTTATATACTTTTCCGCCCTAACCAATTCCCCATACTTATCTTTTGTTGTAGCTGTAATCTTATACCAGCCTGCGCCAAACGAGAAACCAGAAACCAGAAACGATGTATTTTCCTTCGTACTGTCTGTCTTATCCAAAACTTTCTCTCCCAGCGGCCATTTATCTTTCTGGTCTTCATCTTTGTAAACATCATAAGGAAAGTAGCTTTCGTATTCATTCTTGCTCATGGTAAACTGGTCGGGCATTTGCCAGTATCTTTCTCTATAAATTTTTGCAGGCGATATTACTTTGGTGATGGTAACATTTACGTTTGCTTTTTCAAAAATATCGTTGAGGTTGGTGGTAGATATTTTTAAATTTTTAAGACTATCTGCTGGTAAAGTTTCAGGCATATTAATTTCCAGTTGCAGCATTTGGTAAGCTACAGCTACCGAAGTATTGCCGCTTCTTGTTTCGCCATTAATGTCGGTAATATCGGCACTTACTTCATAATAAAATGTCGGCTGACTTTTTTTATCAACCGTTTCATCCGGTATGGCTTTAAATTTTATTTTAAATTCGCCTTTTGCATCGGTTGTAGTTATGCCGTTGGTAATTTCCATTTCCTCATTATTGCCCGATGGAAACCCTTTGTAATAACCACCCCATCCCCACCAGATTGGGTAACGTACTTTACGTACCACACGGTAGCTAACCTTTGCTCCATCTACATTATTGCCGGCATAAGCTTTTGCAGTACCGGTTACTTCAATACTATCATTAATGCGGTAAGTGCCTTTTGGTTTTTGTACTTCGGTAAAAAATTTGGGGCGTTTGTATTCTTCTACACTAAAACTTACAAATGATTTTGTTGCGGTATCGTACAGGCTGAAATTGCCGTTCATTACGCCTTCGGGCAATTTAAACGAACCTTTGTAACTACCAAATTCATTGGTTGTAACATTTAGCTCGGCAGTTTTTTGTCCGTTTGCATCTTTAAGCTGGATAGTAGTTTTAAAATTTGGAACTACGCCGCTTTTGGCCACATCTTTTTCTTTTGAAGTAACAATGCCTTTAAAAAATAAGTTTTGTCCGGGCCGGTAGATAGACCGGTCTGTAAATAAAAAAGTATGCTTTGCAATTTCGGGAGTGTAGCTGTTGTAATAGTAAGTTGAAATATTATCGTCCATAAATAATTCATCTGTTCCAAAACTAACCTGCATTGAAAAATTACGATACTCTTTACTTTCTTTCATTTTAAAAAAACCATTTTTATCACTTGTGTATTTTTCTGCTTTTATATCCTCGTAATCATTTTTAGTGTAATTGTATTTCTGTTCCCAAAGCTGCACTTGTGCATTGGCAAGCGGCTGACCATTGTCACGGTCAAGCACATAATAATCGTTGTTGTTTGTGTGTATGTAGCTGATGTTGCTTACATAAGTCTGTTGCTTTGCAATAATGTTTTTTGTAAGAGAAAAATTGGGTTCAATACTTGCAAGAATCAGATATGTGCCAATCGCCAGCCCTTCAATTTTAATTTCGGCAGCATGCTCCTGGTAATCCTGTAAGTCGGGTAAATTAACGCTCCAGCTTTTAACCGGTTTCATATCGGTGTAAGTTTTCCAGAGTTTTTCGTATTCCCTTCTGTCGAAGCTTTTTAATTCTTCTCTGTTTGTTTTTATTACACGCAGGTAAAGCGTTTTAATGTTTTTGTATTTAACCAAACTGCGGAAGGATTGCAGTGGCACATTTACTTTTTCGGTTTCAATATTTATAGATGGAAGTTCAATCTGTAACAAAGTGTTTTTTGCATTAACGCCACCTTCCGATTTTGGAAATCTTGCATACACGGTTTCAAATAATTCCTTGGCCCTTTTTACTTCGTACTGGTTTTCAGTTTTTGTAAATGGCTTAAACTGTTGCCCACGGCTGTAATAAATATTGCCACGTAAATACATGGCCTGTGCTATTGCAGGGTTGTTGGGATACTTTTGTTCAATTGAAAGCAAAGCTTCTTCAAAAAATTTTTCTTTGTTTCCAATAACAGCATTTTGGTTTACAAAATTCATGCGTATCAGGTCTGCATCAATCAGTGCATCGGGATTTGCATCTGCCAAATGAAATTCTAGCAAGTCCTGAAATATAAGCAGGGCCTTGTGTTGCAGCGAAGCACTGTCTTTTGTTTTAAAAGATGTTTTTACAAAATCCTCCGCTCTGGCAAACGCAGCCGCATCATCAATTTTAAATTGATAAGCCGGTTTGGTAACACCATCTTCATCATTCATAAAAAACTCCAATGCACGGTGCGTTAAAAAATCGAACAGTGTTGGGCGAAGCTGGCGGGTGTTTTCTCCTTTTATAATAATGGCATCAAGTCCATCAAGTTTTGTGGCTTTTAAAACAGCCTCATTTTGTAAAGAGGCTTTGTATAATTGTGTAATAACTGCATACAGTTTATCAATGCTCCAGGTAGTTATGTCTTTGCTTTTTTCTTCGGCAAGTTTGGTGCGTTCGTAAAATTTCCAGCGGTTGTTTTGCAGGTATTGCCAAAACATTTCGGCCCGCATACTTTGTAAAATATTTTTAGCAGGTGCTTTTGCTTTTGCAATCAGTGTATCTACAAAAAAAATATTGTTCTCCTGGCTGTCTTCATCAACCAGGTTGTGGTATTTAATCTGGTACATACAGCTTTTTATCTGCTGTGCATCGTTGCCATCTTTTATAGCAATATTGTAAATAACCAGCACTTCCTGCAAAGCAGATTTGGTTAAGCCTTTCTTTTCTAGGTCCTCAACTTTCTTCCAGTTTTTTGAGTAATCGTTTTTTGTTTGAGCCATATTGGTGGTTGCTATACCGGTTAACAGAAAAATAACAAGGAGCAATTTCTTTATAAACATAATCGGTTATTTTAATTACAAGATACAATTTGTTGATGAGCAGTTGTACTGCTGTTATAAATTAACTATTGAAACAGTAAGATGAAATTATAAACGTGTTTGCATATTTTTTACGGGTTTATTTCTTTAACTTTTTGTTAGCGGTAAAAAAAATACGCGGCACAGCATTTGGATTTTATCAACTGTTAAAACAAAACCGTAAAACGGAATTCTAAACTTAAAAATTTTAACCATGAAAAAGATTTTCACATTTATTATTGCAACCTCCAGTATGGCTACAGGCTTTGCACAATGGCAGCAGCAGGGTGGGCCCAATCAATACCCAAATCAAAACCAAAACTATCCGCAACAAAACAATAATTATAACCAATACAGTTCTTTAACCATAGGCTCCGGATTGCAGCAGCAATTAACTGTTTCGGTTGATAATAACCAGTACCAGGTTAATGGCAACAACGGTAATGGTAACAATATTAATGTAGGGCAGTTACAGGCGGGTAATCACAATGTGGTTATTTCTCAATGGCGCAGGGGCTTTTTTGGTAAGCAGGTACAGCAAGTTATTTACAACAGCTCCCTTTATTTTAAGCCTGGCTACGAAACCAATATTTTTGTGGATGCCTACGGACATACAAACATAACTGAAAGACAGTTGTATGCAAATAACAACAACCAGGGCGGTTATAATAACAATGGCAATGGTGTTGGCTATGGTTACGGAAGAAAAAAGAATAAGCATAAAAAAAATAAATGCGGTAATGATGACCATGGTAATAACCAATGGAGCAGAAATGACAGAAGAGGAGATGATGATTAATCAGTTGTTTCAGTTTTATAAAAACTAAGAGCCGCCCAACACATCGGGCGGCTCTTCTATTACCTCACCCTTATGAGCTACACTCGTTCCCTTACAAGAAACTCCAAGGGAGAGGGGCGTAGAGTGGGGAGCTTTTTAAATGAAAAACCCGGCATATAGCCGGGCTTAACTTATTTTATTTTTATTTTTTATTTCTTCATTACTTCCGCCATTGTTTTACCAATATCTGCCGGGCTTGCCACCACATGAATGCCGCACTCGCCCATAATTTTCATTTTGGCTGCGGCTGTATCATCGGCACCGCCAACAATGGCACCGGCGTGGCCCATACGGCGGCCCGGAGGCGCTGTTTGCCCGGCAATAAAACCAACAACCGGTTTTTTATTACCGGTACTTTTTATATAGTTGGCAGCTTCTGCTTCCATACCGCCGCCAATTTCTCCAATCATAACAATGGCATCGGTTTCATCATCGTTCATAAATAATTCAATGGCTTCTTTGGTGGTGGTACCAATAATAGGGTCGCCCCCAATACCAATAGCCGTAGAAATTCCCAGCCCTGCTTTTGCAACCTGGTCGGCAGCCTCGTAAGTAAGCGTGCCGCTTTTACTAACAATACCAATCCTGCCTTTCTTAAAAATAAAGCCGGGCATAATACCCACTTTACATTCACCGGCAGTAATTACACCGGGGCAATTTGGCCCAATCAAGCGTGTATGTTTGCCAGCTAAATAATTTTTCACTTTTACCATATCCTGCACCGGAATACCTTCTGTAATGCAAACCACCAGCGCAATACCTGCATCGGCAGCTTCCATAATGGCATCGGCTGCAAAAGCAGGCGGCACAAAAATAATGCTCACGTTTGCAGCAGTTGTTTTAACAGCATCGGCCACGGTATTTAAAACGGGCTTGTCTAAATGTGTGCTGCCGCCCTTACCCGGCGTAACACCACCCACCACATTGGTGCCGTATTCAATCATTTGCGTTGCATGAAAAGTACCTTCTGTACCGGTAAAACCCTGTACAATAATTTTGGAATCTTTATTAACTAAAACAGCCATGGTGCAATTAAAAATTAAAAATTAGGAATTAAGAATTGGCGCAAAGATAGGGTAGATGATGTGATTGGCGAAAGGGATATTTTGGTTACCGGCTTTGGAGCTTTGATGGGGCTGAAGTGGCGACGCTCCGTTCGAAAGCGGTTCGTTGGTGGGGCTTTTACTGAAGCGAATTTGGTGAAAGCGGGTTGAAATCTTTTAAGTAATTTTTTTCAGTTGAAAGATTGTAATTTTTCTATAAAATATCTGGCACTCGGGCATTGTGGATGTGCTGCTGAATTGACAATGGAAAACCCGTTTTTAATTACTTTATTTGCAAGAATGATTTTATTTCCAACACCGCTTTCAGTTCTTTCTAATAATAAATTTTTAATCTCATCAAATGGATTTTCAATTTCTTCGGGTAACTCTGTGAAGTGATTTCCACTTAAAATGGCAGACATCAAATTAGTATCGGCAAGATACCAAGCTTCCAAAGCAATTTTGCAGATAATTACAGAGTCTGTTGGTCTATGTGGAATTTTGGATCTCACCGAAGTATAACATGGCTCATTGTCCAGATCAACAAGAAATAATATTTTCTCTGCACCCTTATCCTCCAATCTTTTTATATAGCTTTCAACTTTTGGCCTGATTGTTTCAAGCTGTGCATGGGGATGGAAAAAATGCGTTTTGCCCTCAGGAACAATTATATCAACAAGCTCTAAATCATTTTCTGCCAATATAGTTACAAAGTTTTCTGAGCGAATAATTCTTGCATCAGAAGGCCCTTCTACTATGAAACCGATTTTTACCAAGGCACACCTCCTCCTAAAGAATTACTAAGCCAGGCTTCATCCATTGTTAAGTTATATAATTTTTGACCTTGGTGTTGCTTAATTTTTGTAGTCCCACCTTCTTTCCAGACTGTAATTATTTCTTCGGGCTTTAATTCTGATACCAAGGTTTGCGAATGAGAATTTAGCCAGATATAATGCCCCTTTTCTTCACACTGACCTCTTAAAAATCTAACCAGTTCCTTTATTACGAAAGGATGGAGACCATTTTCCGGTTCTTCTATGCAAAGGAATTGAGGTTCGTTAGATTGAAAAACTGCTGTAAGTAATGCAAGTATATTATGTGTTCCGTCGGAAATTAAGTTCTTTGTAAGTGGCTGGCTTATACTTTTTTCGAAAATTGCTAACTCATTTTTACCACTCAAAGTAGATGTATGAATTTCTATCTTTTCAAACTCAGGCACAAAAAGCTGTAGCCATTCAATTATATCTTCCTTCGTATTACTGTTATCTAAAATTCTCTTCAAAACATTTTCAAGGTTTGAAGCATCAATATTTAATAAAGTATCCAAGAATGTATTTTCTTTTCTAAGATTTTTATTTCCAATAAAAATCCTGGAAAAATTTTCTGCGACCTGTTCAAACTCCTCTATGAAAGGTGAATTCTCAGGCCATGAATCTTTAATTGGAACAGACCCTCCGACTGCAGCAATTTTACTTTTCGTACCCCCTTCATAAGGTTCTCTTAAAAAACTAAAATTATTATGTTCTGATTTAATTTCTATTGTTAAATGCTTTTTATAACCTTTAAAATTAATAAAATTTTTATATCCTCCGAAATGACCATCCAGTTTGCCATTTTTAAATGAGTATGTGTTATTTAAAAATTCTAAGGCTTCAAATATATTACTCTTCCCACTTCCATTAGGGCCAACAAAAACACTAAATGGATTTGGTTCAACCAATTTAAAATCAATTAATGATTTAAAATTGTCAATATGAATACTTTTTATTTTCACAAATCTAAATTACGAATTTTATTTTCTAATCCAACTTCTCACCCTTCAGCATCGCATCCATATCCCTGTCGTTGCTTATTTTTCCTTTTGCTTCCAGCATACGCATGTCTTTGGCATCCTGTAAAAACTCTGATGCAAAAATGAACTCATTCAGGCGTTCGTTCTTTGAGAAGATGATATCTTTTTTATTACCGGTCCATTCTTTTTGCCCCTGGTACATGTAGAGAATATTTTCGCCAATTTCCATCACGCTGTTCATGTCGTGGGTGTTAATAACAGTCGTCATGTTAAACTCACGGGTAATGTCCAGAATGAGTTTATCAATCACCATGGATGTTTGCGGATCAAGCCCCGAGTTGGGCTCATCGCAAAATAAATATTTTGGATTTAGCACAACAGCACGTGCAATGCCCACCCGTTTTTTCATACCGCCACTTAACTCTGCCGGGTATTTTTTATTTACATCTTTTAAATTAACCCGCTCTAAAACTTCATTTACTCTTTTTAATTTTTCAGCAAAACTGCTTTTTGTAAACATGTCTAACGGAAACATAATGTTCTGCTCAACCGTCATACTGTCAAACAATGCCGAACCCTGAAAAAGCATTCCTATCTGCTGGCGCAATTCTTTTCGTTCCTCCACATTCATATCGGTAAAACTTACGCCATCGTAAATAATTTCACCTTCATTGGGTTCAAATAAACCAACCAGGCATTTTTGCAATACTGTTTTTCCGCTACCACTTGTACCTATAATAAGATTGCATTTGCCTGTTTCCATAACATGGCTTACATCGTTAAGTACAACCTTCTCGTCAAATTGTTTTTTTATGTTTTTGAATTCAATCATAGTAAGCTGCAAGGGGAATAGCTGCAAGGGATAAGCATGCTATTTTTACCTCTTTATTATTTTTACGTTTATGATAATTTATTTATCAGAGCAATTAACATTTTTTGAACTTCCATGCAAATATTCAGGTAACTCTCGCAATCCGGTTTAAAATCAGGGTACAATTCAATAACACCAAGTAAAGCTGTTTTAACCTCATAAGAACTCCCAAAAGAATTTTCAAGAAATAACTTTTTATGCGCATTGGTAGCTTTCGCACTTCCTTCTGCAATATTTGCCGGTATTGAAAAAACTGCTCTTCTTAACTGAGAGCCTAATTCATATTTTTCTTCGGGCGGTAATTTTCTGCAAAATTTATGACAATCAATAAATAACTGAAAACCTTTTTGCCAAACGATCAATCTTTTAAAATCTCTCATAGTAAATTAAGCTGCAAGGGGAAGAGCTACAAGGGTTAGTATTCTAGTTTAACTTCCTCTTATTGTTTTAAAAATATTTTAAATCAATCATGCTTCTCCCTTGCAGCTACTCCCCTTGCTACTTGTTTAGTAGGAGTGCCGCCAAAATATAATCTGCAAACAAAATCATTACGCAACTAACCACCACACTTTTTGTGCTGCTGCGGCCAATTTCTAAAGCACCACCTTTTACAAAATAACCGTAGTAAGATGGTATGGTACTGATGATAAATGCAAACGTATATGCTTTTACCAGTGCAAAAAATACATTGTAGGGTACAAAATTCAGCAACAACCCCATATCAAAAGTATCGGTAGATATGATGCCTGTTGCACTACCCGCCAGCCGGCCACCAACAATGCCCAGCACCATTGATAAAACCACCAGCATAGGTATGGTAATTAAACAAGCCGCAATTTTAGGTAATATTAAATACGATTTTGTGTTGATGCCCATTATCTCCAATGCATCTATCTGCTCACTCACACGCATGTTGCCCAGTTCGCTGGCTATTTTACTGCCCACCACGCCAGCCAGTACAATACACACAACAGTTGGGGCAAATTCCAGTATCACCGTATCACGTACTATTTGTGCAATGGTGGTAGCCGGTATCAGCGGACTAACCAATTGATACGATGTTTGCACCGCACTTACCGCACCCATAAATACAGAAATGATGATTACAATGCCGAGAGAGCCGATGCCGATTTCAACGCACTGGTGCATCAGTTCTTTCCAATACATGCGCATGTTTTCGGGCCGGGTAAACATGCCTTTCAGCATTAAAAGGTATCGGCCAAAATGATTGAAAAAAAGCATGGTTATATCAGGTGTATGTTGTTAGATGTACGAATGTATGATTATTTAGTTGTTTGTGTCTGCGTAAACTGCTTGTCAAACATCATGCCTGTAAATTATGCTTCATGCCCTATTTTACTTTTTCGTTTCCACCATTTACTTTTTTTCACTTCTTCCTTTGTATTGGTTTTGCATTTGGTTTGTGCATCTACCACTGCAATTAATACCATGTTGAATATGGCACGTATGGAACTTCCCAACTGCAACACGTGTACCGGTTTATTCAGTCCCAATAAAATTGGGCCGATAGAATCTGTACCACCAACTTCCTGCAATAAATTATACGCAATATTACCCGCCGATAAATTGGGGAAGATGAGTATGTTCACATCGCCATTCAATAACTCAGTAAATGGATAATTCTCTTTTAAAATTTCTTTATTAAATGCCAGTATCCCCTGTACTTCTCCATCACAGATCAATGTAGGGTCTTTTTCTTTTACAATTTGCCTGGCACTGCGTACCAGGTTTGCCTCCGGCGAATCGCTGCTGCCAAAGTTGGAGTAGGAGAGCATGGCAATGCGTGGTTTAATGTTAAAAAGTTTTACTTCTTTGGCAACCAGCAAAGTTATTTCGGCAAGTTCCTCGGCTGTGGGGTTAAAGTTTACCGTAGTATCGGCCAAAAATAATGGACCACGTTTGGTAAACATAATATACATGCCTGCAATTTTTTTAACGCCGGGCTCGGTGCCAACAATCTGCAATGCAGGCCGAATGGTATCCGGGTAATTCCTGCTTAATCCGCTTATCATACCATCGGCTTCTCCATTTTCAATCAGCATGCAACCAAAATGGTTGCGGTCTTTCATCGCCTTGTAACTCTCATATTTATTTACACCTTTGCGCTTTCTTTTTTCAAAGAACATATCGCCGTATAATTTTCTTAAATCCTCATGCTGATCATCTGCAGGATTCATGATGGGCATTCCTTCCAGGTCAATCCCATTTGCATCGGCCAGTTTTTTTATTTTATCTTCCTTACCCAATAAAATAGGATAGGCTACACCTTCTTCCATTACCAGTTGCGCCACTTTTAAAATCTTAATATTTTCTGCATCGGCAAAAACAATACGCTTGGGATCTTTACGTGCCTTACTTCCAATTACACGGCTTAATTGGTTATCCAAACCTAAGCGGTGATTTAAATCTTCTACATATTTATCCCAATCAATAATGGGATATTTTGCAACACCACTTTCCATGGCTGCTTTTGCAACAGCCGGTGCCACGGTTGAAAGTAAACGTGGGTCTAAAGGTTTTGGAATGATATACGTGGGGCCGAAAGTGATTGTTTTTTCGTTATAAGCCAGGTTAACAATATCTGGTACCGGGGCTTTTGCCAGTTCGGCCAAAGCCTTTACTGCTGCAAGTTTCATAGCTTCGTTAATAGCGGTTGCCCTAACATCCAATGCGCCTCTAAAAATATACGGAAACCCCAAAACATTATTTACCTGGTTGGGATAATCACTGCGGCCGGTGGCCATAATAATATCTTTACGGGCAGCAACGGCCAGCTCGTAATTAATTTCCGAATTGGGATTTGCCATCGCAAAAACAATCGGGTTTTTTGCCATGCTTTTCACCATATCCTGTGTAACTACATTGCCAACGCTTAAGCCAATAAATACATCTGCGTCTTTCATGGCCATGGTAAGATCGTAGTCTTTATATTTTACATCCACACAAAATTTCGCTTTCATGTCTTCCACATCGGTGCGGCCTTTATACAAAATTCCTTTACGGTCAAACACCATAAAGTTGCTGTGCTTTGCCCCCAGCGATTCGTATAACTGTATGCATGCAAAAGCAGCAGCGCCGGCTCCGTTTACTACAAATTTTACTTTTTCAATTTTCTTTTTTTGTATGATTAATGCATTCAGCAAAGCAGCAGCACTTATAATGGCTGTACCATGCTGGTCATCGTGCATGATAGGAATTTTGCAACGTTTTTTTAATTCCTGTTCAATATAAAAACACTCCGGTGCCTTAATATCTTCTAAATTAATACCACCAAATGTTGGCTCCAGCGCCTGCACTATCTGCACAAATTTTTCGGGATCGGTTTCGTTTATCTCAATATCAAACACATCAATATCTGCAAATATTTTAAACAGCACACCCTTGCCTTCCATCACCGGTTTGCTGGCTTCGGGCCCAATATTACCGAGGCCTAAAACCGCTGTGCCATTGCTTATAACGCCCACCAGGTTTCCTTTGGCGGTGTATTTATAAACATCCTCGGGGTTGGCTGCAATTTCCAGGCAAGGTTCTGCAACGCCGGGCGAGTATGCAAGCGAAAGGTCTCTTTGGGTTTTGGCCTCTTTGGTGGGTACAACTTCAATTTTACCCGGACGGCCTTTAGAATGATAGTCTAAAGCTTCCTGTTTACGTAAGTCTTTTGCCATAATAAAAAGCCTCCTATATCTCCCCCGAAGGGGAAGGAAATAAAGGAGATTATATTTTTAATTTTTTTGAGCCGAGCATTTTTTTTCTATTAACCTTCGTTGGCGTTCTGCACTTGCCGATGTTAAATCGGCATCCCGAATTTATTCGGGACTTGTACAGCGGAAACGTTATTGAGCTTTTATCAACTGGTAATTTATCAATTTAAATTATCAGGTGTGCAATTTACACAAATAGAAGGATAGTAAGCTTATATCAGCTTATATTAGATTTAACTTTAAAACTCCAGGTAACGGCAAAGTCTGCAACAATCTCTCCATCTGCATTGCGGCCATAAGATTTTGTAGTGATGATTCTTCCTTCATTGCTGATGATTGCATCTTCAATGGTTTGTTTAATGGCCAAACCATCCTCGCAAGTAAATAGAGTTATGCCGGTTGCCTTCTTCATAAAATTGCCTTCAATTTTTACAACCAGCATACTTACCGATGGTTGCCTTTTATGTACATGTATAAGCCCAAGGAGGCCGGTACTCATTTCGGCAGCCATGCTCAGGCAGGCAAAGTAGGTGCTTTTAAAAGGGTTTTGACTAAACCATTTGTATGGCACTTTTACCAAACATTTATTTTCATCTGCATCCACAACCCTTACCCCGCAAAAAAATGCGCTGGGTAATTTAGCAAGCATGTAGAGTTTAAATTTAAACGGATGTTTTATGAGTTTAAGAAATTCGGAAGCGTTGCTCATTTCTGATTTTAGATTTTAGATTGAAGATTTTAGATTTGCTTTAAGTTTACAGAGTTCCCATAAATCTACAATCGGCAATCTAAAATCATCAATTGTTTACTTTCCATACATTTCAGGATTCAATGCTCTTGGAGACCACATCTCCAAAAAGGATTGTACTTTTTGCTGACTGTAACTTTTTTTACCGTCTTCCAGGTATTCGCTGTTTTGAGTATGTATGCGTTCGCCTTTTTGGTTTAAGATGATGAACACCGGAAATCCAAAACGCTGGGCATAGCCATATTTTGCAAATACAGCTTTGTTCTCGTTTTCTTTGCTATAGTTTAAATGATACCACACAAAGCTTGCATTGATGACCGAATCAATTTTTGGATCAGCCTTGCAAAACCTGGCAAACTCAATACACCAGCTACACCAGTTGCCACCGCCCTGCAGCAAAACATATTTATTTTCGGCCTTTGCTTTTTTAACGGCAGCAGCTATATCCTTTGCTGCATTGGCATTTGGGTGGTACAATTTATTTGTATCTGTTTGAGCGCTACTTATAAAACCCACCAAACAAAAAACAACAACCAGTAAGTTTTTCATATTTTATTTTTTTACTTCTACCACACAAAGCACTGCATTTTGCCCGGCATTATTTGCTTTAAAATTTATGGTGCCTGCGCTGCCTGTTGCAAATTGTACACCTTCAACTGCATTCTGTTGTAATGCTGCAGCCACTTTAGCGCCATAATCAGCACCGGCACTTTTTGAAATGGCATTGTTAACTGCGTGCCAGTCAATGGCCTGTTTTGTAACTACTATGGCAAAAACATCTTTGTTACCAACATTATCCGGCACTAAACTTTTACCTCTGGGAAATAAACGATAACCCGTAATGCCGCAATAAGGAGAGAAGGCTGTTTTGGTTGCATCTTCTTTGCTTGGATAAGGAAATAAAGTGTAGCTGCTGCCATCAGTCTCTTGCCCAAAAATATAAATATTACACTCGGTTGAATTTTTAATTTCCATTTTAAATTTAGTACCCGGTGCAACGGTGCTAACGGTTTCAAAAACATTACCTGCTTTTACTTTTAAAGGAATGTATTTTTTATCATCGTTTTTTACCAAACCAATAGCAGCTTCAAAAGCAATATTTACTGCTGCGCCCATTTTAGGCATCGGGTCAACACCATAAGCCTCTCTTACAAACTCTTTAAAATCGGCATAGCGCACCCAACCAACGCCATTAACGCCCCATTCGGGTCCCCAACTGTTCATAATCTGAAAGCCTTGTTTGCGGTCATCATAACCAATCACACACATGGCATGGCCGCCAAAACCTGCCTGGTTGCGGTCTTCGCTTGTGGGTGCCCACATTTCTTTACCCATCATGCCCTGCATAAAACTACCGCCTACCATCATGCCAATTACAACGGGAGCATCTTTTGCAAGATGCTCCTTAACAGCACGTACATTAATTCCCTGGGTACTTTCGCCATCGGTTAATCTGGTAAAACCGTGTAATTTATTTTGTGTTGCTTTACTTTCTAAAGCCGAATTTGGTTGCCTGCTGCAATCCTGTTCATCGTACGGAAAATCGTTGTATGCAACTACGCCTCTTGTACTCATAAACTCCATCGCATTTTGAATGTACGCTCCCTGGCAACCTTCTAAACCAATTTGGTTGTACACAAATGCCGGACTAAAAGCTGTACTGTTACCACTAATGTTTTTTGATGCTGCTTCTACAATTGTACGGGCTGCATACGTGCTGCTCCATGCCACGCAAGAGCCTTGCTTACCCTGGTTTTGCCTGTCGGGTGCAAATTTTAAAAGTGAAACGCTTTCTGGTAAAGGATTTTTTGTATTGTCATCTGCAAGGCCCTCGTAAACATTTGCTTTTTTAAACTGCTCGGGACTAAAGCTGTATCCGCTCTGTGAAAAAAGATTTTTTACAATGTCAGAGCCTCCTCCACCTGAACTGTTTCTGAAAAAGAAAAAATAAGCAGCACCTGCAGCAACCAGCAAGAGTAATATTTTTTTACCACCGCCGCCACCGCCCCCACGTCCAAACAAACCAAGGAGTAAGGGTAAAAAACTTAACAAGCCACCACCGCCTCCGCCACCTATTCTTCCACCTCCGCCTGAGGTATTACTGTCATCAAAATCCTGTTGATCATGCGGATCATCTTCCATACGTATTGGCATAAAAAATTGTTTTAAAGATTTAAGTGGTTAAAAATAAGGAGAAATTTTAAAAATTGGCAAAAGGGATTTTTATACCTACAGCAATAATATTGTAGATTAGCAGTAGGAATGGCAAATAAAATTAACAATGATGAAATTCTATTTTCTGATACTTACAATCTGCTTAATAGCCTTTTCCTGTAAAAGAACTAAGCAAGACTTAATCTGGGAGTGTGATAACGCAGCATTTTTAGACTCAACGGCAATTTCTAATAAAATTCCCGGGTTGTGGTTATGGACAAAAAAACGCTGCTGGGACGGTAATGGCAAAATATTATTTGCAAACAAAAACGTAAAAGTAAATTTTAATACTAACAGAACGTTTACGGTTGCAGAGAATGGCTCAATAATTACAATTGGGAATTGGGATTTAATATTTGTAGATACCTATATATGGGGACTTAAGCTTAGTGCACCAAGCGAGTATTTATATGGCCGTATTTCATTTTGTAATAACCAGGTAATGTTTAATGATAGTTACATTGATGGATGCGATAATGTATTTTCAAAATAGTAACCATCAGCGATTTTCTTTTTCCAAAATTTCAAACTCCCTGCTTACACTTACCCCATTTTCATCTACCAATGTAAGGATATGTTTTCCCGGCGATGGGTTAAACCCAAGCTGGTGAAAGTTTTGCGTAGTGCCAACAAATTCATCATCAATACTCCAGAAAATTTTTGCACCGGCCCGGCGATGGGCAGCAGTAAAAACTGTTTTGCCTCTTTCGCCATTAATCTCCAGCGGTACATAAATTTTTGCAGTTGGTTGTGGGTAGATAATCTCAATTAATTTTCCGGTTTCAGAAAATGCACAACCGGGTTTAAATGGAGGAAGCGTTATGTAATCAATATTTCGTTGCTTGTAATAAAACTCCATGGCCGGAGATAAGATGAACCAGCTTTTGTGTTGCATATTTGCCGGCGTTTCACATGTTTCCGTAACTCTAAAATTTCCGGTGGCATCTAAATGAATTAATTTATGATAAGAGCAAAGTGCAACCTTGGTTGCATTAGGCGGCATAAATAATGTATCTACATCGGGGCAATCAATATTTGCACGATAACCGCTTTGTCTGCATACAGGCACATAAGTGAAATTGTATTTGGGTTTGTCGAACCATTTGGTATGTGGCAGCAGCCTGAAAATATCAAACAGAATTGGTGCGGCTGTTTGTATGCCAACCAATCCCGGTCTTCCTTCGCCATCAGTATTACCAACCCAAACCGCCACTACATTTTTTGGTGTTAGTCCTATAGCCCATCCATCTCTAAAACCAAAACTGGTGCCGGTTTTCCAGGCAATTTTTTGTGAGGATGAAAATTGTTGCCAAAGACCTTCTTCGCCGGGCCGCATTACATCCTGCATGGCTTGAAACGCAAAGTAAATTGAAGTTGCATCTAATAGAATGTTTCTCGTTTCTTGTTGTTTGTTGTCCGTTGCCCGTTGTTTGTTGTTAAATATATAATTGGGTGGATGAAAATCATTCGCATCCAACTTTCCATAATTTTTTGTCTGATGATTTAATGTACGTGCCATGGATGCATACACACCTGCAAGATCCCATGCAGTTACTTCGCAACCACCAAGTATCAAACTCAGGCCATAAAAATCTGCATTGTTATTTAATGTTGTTATACCCGATTGTTGCAGCGTTTCGTAAAAGCGCTGGTATTTATATTGCTGCAACATTTTTACTGCAGGCACATTTAAACTGCGTGATAATGCTCTGCCTGCAGGCACAGCACCATCATAACTCAAATCAAAATTCTTTGGTGCATAGCTTCCAATCTGTGTTGGAATATCTGCGATGATTGAATTTGGTAAAATCAATCCATCACTTAACATAGCTGCATATAAAATTGGTTTTAATGCGCTGCCGGGGCTACGTGGTGCGGCTACTACATCCACATCTGCTTCCATATCTTTATTGTAAACATCTTTAATGTTGCCAACATAAGCCAGCGTATTTCCGGTTTCTACATCAAGCACCAACGCACAAACATTATTAATGCCATTGCCTTTTAAAACAGACTGATGTTGTTGTAAGATGATGCTTACATTTTTCTGCAAATTACCATCTACAGTTGTTTTAATTTTTGTTTCCTGTTTCCAGTTTTTATTATCTTTTATAAAACGTTGCAATAAATGCGATGCATTTTGTGGCAGGCGTAAAGGCTCATCTGGCAAGGGTTCCAGCTTGGCCAGTTCGGCAGCGGCTTTATCAATTTTTCCTGTTTCAAGTAAATGATCAAGCAACAGGTTTCTTTTTCTTAACAACACATTCCTGTTTTTACCGGGATGCACCAGCGAAGGTGCATTTGGTAAAACAGCCAGTGCTGCAGTCTCTCCCCAGCTTAATTTATCGGCGCTGCGGCCATAGTATCGCCAGGCAGCAGCATCAAGCCCAACAATATTACTACCGAAAGGCGCATTGCTTGCATAGAGTGCCAGCATGTTTTTTTTTGAATAAGACAGTTCCAATCTTACTGCAAGTATGCTTTCTTTTATTTTATTCCAGATACTTCTTTTGTTATTTCTTTTAGAAAGCCGTATCACCTGCATAGTGATGGTGCTGGCGCCTTGCACCACACCTTTGTTTTTAATATTTTTTACAACAGCCCTGCCAATGGCAACGGGATCAACACCGGGGTGCTTGAAGAATCTCCTGTCTTCAAAAGTGGTAATGCAGTCAATAAATTTTTGCGGTACATTTTTGTTGTATGGAAAACGCCATTGCCCATCTGCAGCAATAGTTGCGTTTAAAAGGTTGCCATCTTTATCTTCAATTACATAAGAGGTTGGTGTGTGGAATAATTTTGAGGGAAGAGAAAAATAAAACCAGATCAATAAACCAAGCAACACAAGCAATTTAATTTTTGTTGCGGTGCGGAGGGCAAGTATTTTTGAAAAGATATTTTTCATTTGCCGATCTGTCGTCCCTGACGGGACTTTGTGAATTTTTTATTTTTTTCTACCAATCTTGTATCCCTGACGGGATAAATACAGAAACACTTTCGGATTTGCTTGTGGTCTGCCAATCTATCATCCCTACGGGATTTATCGAATTTATAATTATCATTTTCTACCAATCTTGTATCCCTGACGGGATAAATACAGAAACAGAAATACTTTCGGATTTGCTTGTTGTCTGCCAATCTATCATCCCTACGGGATTTATCGAAATTATAATTATTATTCTACCAATCTTGTATCCCTGACGGGATAAATACAGAAACAGAAACACTTTCGGATTTGCTTGTGGTCTGCCAATCTATCATCCCTACGGGATTTATCGAAATTGTAATTATCATTTTCTACCAATCTTTTATCCCTGACGGGATAATTTTGGGTGTCCAAAAACTGTAGGTAATGCCGTAGGTATTTGAGATTGGTAGAAAAATAGCATCCCCCTGAAAGCCAAGTCCCGTAGGGACGACAGATGCTTAATCCTCCAACTCTTTGAAAATGTAACGCTCATCATACGCGATTTCAAATGCGTTTAGAAAATCTTTGTATTCTTCTACAAACGTTTTTTTTTTATGATGTTCTTCCTGATTTTTAACGTATTCAATCAATTTTGGTAATTGAGATTTTCCGTATGAAAAAGCACCATAGCTTTCCTGCCATTGAAATTTTCCTGCCACAAGCCTGTTGTCATTAATCCATTTTGATGAGTTCCCTTTTATATCCTGCATTAAGTCTGATAGGGATTGTGTGGGCCTCATGCCAATTACAATATGTAAATGGTCGGACATGCCGTTAACAATAATCATTTTGTGTTTATGTTGCTGAACAATACCGGTAATGTATTCATAAAGCCTGTCCTTCCATGAATTTGATATCAACGACCGTCTGTTTTGAACAGCAAAAATTACATGCAGATGAATTTGTGTGTAGGTGTTTGGCATTGTGTGGAATTTTAGTAAAACATAATTAAAGCTCAATAAAGGTATGCCGTATAAGTGAGTGATACTTCGACTTCGCTTAGCACAGGCTCCACGATGTTTAATAGAATTAATAAAGCCTGTACCAAAAAAATATTCACGTTTTATAAAACCGCTGTCGAGGTTTGCAACCGCCGACAGGGTTTTAAATTCGCTTCAATCTTCTACATTTCCCTCTCCGCCGTTTGGCGGAAGGATAGGAGGGGCTCTATTGATTCACTACCTCCACCCACTTCCCGTTCACTCCCGCAGCAATGCTATTATCATACATCGCTTCGCAATACGTGCCTGGCAAAAAGAAACGGCCCAGGTATGAGGCATTCAACTGCACATAATAAGTGTATGTTTGGTTAGGCCCGATATTGAAATAAGTATAAACCCGGTCATCACGAATATCCTGGTAGGTTGATGAGGAAGATTTAAATGCGCCTTCGCCATCAAACATACGGGCATTTAAAATTTCCCAGCCGCTGGGGAATATCTGCGATAAAGCCATCTGCGAATAATAACCACGTTTGCCGGGATTTGTGATAACAACCTTTGCAACAAAATCGGTGCCCTGTGTTAGTTTGTTGATATCAATGGCTGTACCATTTTGAGTAATATAACTCACACTCATGTTTAGTACCGCTGGGTTGTTATTTATTTTAAGACTATCGCCGGCCAATGGTTGCCCCTGTGTAACCAAACGTACATACAAAACATTATTTCCTTTGTTTGTGATAACCACATTGCTGCTGCCTTTTGTAAATAAGATGGGCAATTGTTTGATGTAAGATGCTGAGTTGAGGTCAACATTTTTTCCATCAACTGTACCGCTTGCAATAATTTTTGCACCGCTCGGATTTTTGCCGCAATACTTTGCAATGGCAATTAATGCATAGGCAGTTGTTTGTGTACTGTACCATTGATCCTGAGATAATTTTGCAGCAATGGTTGGCAACAGCTCTGCAGCTTTTGCTTTTTTACCCATGATGGTAAGTGTTTCAAAAACCATGGCCTGGTCACGCAGGGAAGAACCAAATGTATTGCCGGGTGTTGCTCTTTCTTCAAAACTTGTTGCAAGGCCGCTGATAAGATCAAGTGCGGTATTATCCTGGCCGGTGAGTTTGTAAGCTGCTGCCAAACGCCATTTTGCTTCGGTTGATAAATATTTAAATTCCTTCAAACGGTTCATGGCGCCCAGTTCTGGCGCTTTGGCCAATGCAAGTCCGTACAAGCGATAAGCCTGTGTAAGATCGCCACCATAAAAATTTGTAGTAGATGGTGCCCAACTATTTGCTTTGCCACGCTGAAAGTTTTTCCAGTTTTGCAACATGTAATCACTCACTAAATAACCATTGTTTTGTGCCTCTATTAAAAAATGCCCGGCATAGTTGGTGCCCCATTCATCGCTTTCGCTGCCGCCGGGCCAGTAACTAAAGCCACCGTCTGGCCGCTGAAAATTTTGTAACCTGCCAATAGCGGCTTTTACATTTTTATCCACCTGTGCTTTTTTACTTTCATCCAGATCAGTTAATTGATTTAACACCAACTGCGGAAAAGCGGCAGAGGTTGTTTGCTCAACACAGCCATGCGGATATTCAATTAAATAATTCAAACGTTTTTGCAGATTCATAGATGGTACGCTGGAAATTTCAAGCACTGCCGTACTTGTTGCTGCCACGCCAATAGGTGCAGCCATTGTTTTCCATTGTTGCCCGGCAGATAAAGTCATTTCTGTTACTTGCGTAACCGGCGGATTGGGATTGCGGATATCAAGCTCCACTTCATAATCGGCTTTTTCGCCACCGGAACTAGCAAACAATTTTACTTTGCCAATGCCCACATTTGGTTTTACACGTACATCAAAATAAACCATCTGTTCGCCATTCTCTGTAAAGTTTACCTGTTGTGCATTTCTGCCAATAATTTCTAAATATGGATTTGATTGCAGCGATACATTTACTTTTCTGATATTATTTTCCATGGCAAAAACAGTAACCGGTACTTTGATGGTTTCACCGGGGCCAAGCACCCGTGGCATGGTGGCCAGCATCATCAAAGGTTTTTTAACCGCAATGGTTTTTTCTGTTGCACCATAACTGCCATCGTGAGCCGCAACAACCATCGCCCTTACTGAACCGATATAAGATGGTAAGGTGAAAGACTGTTTTTGTGTTTGCCCTTTCTTTAAATGAAACGGCCCCAGGTATTTTACAACCGGCTTAAAACGGTTGGCTGTTTTTTGTTTACCACCGCTGCCTTCATTATCACCGCCGATGGTTAAAATCCGCTCCAGGTCGCCGCCCCAGGCACCAATCACAAAATCAAACAGATCAAAACTTTTTACACCCAATGCTTCTCTTGCATAAAATACTTCATGCGGATTGGGTGTTTTAAATCTTGTTAAGTCTAACAAACCTTCATCCACAATAGCTACGCAGTAAGTCATTTCTTTTCCGTTTTGTTCACTTACGGAGAAGGAAACATTTTGTTCGGGACGAATGCTGCCGGCGATATTCAAGACCGGTTTCAACACGGTGTTTTTATCCTCAATAAAAATAGGAACGGAGCCATACATGCGAATGGGCAGATCGTTAATGGTTTGCGAATGTGGCTGCAATAAACTTATTGTAGCGTAAACATTCGGCGCCATATCAGCATCGGCCTTAAACTTCACCTGAGTTTCTCCCTGCTTTGTTTCCTGCCAGAAAGATTTAATTACTTTGCTTCCGTTCTCAATACTCACCAAAACTCTTCCACCTTTGCTGCTTGGTATGGCCAAAGTAACTTCTTCGCCAACATTGTATTTTTCTTTATTGGCTTTAAAAGATAACATAGATGCAGCAGTCTGGTCTTCGCTGCCGGCCCTTGTTTGCCAATAGGCATCTTCAATATAAAATGTAGAGCCTGTGATGTGGCCGCTTTTTAAATCTTTCACCAAAATTAAATATCGCCCCCATTCATTTTCTGATGTGCCGAAAGTCCATTGCCCACGGCCATTGGTGAGTTTTACTTTTTCAGTCTTCAACAGTTTATTGTATTCATCCTGCGTAAAATTGCTGAGGTTGTCGCCGTTATTATCCCACCACCAACGCCATTGAATGCGGTAAAACTGTACTTCCACTTCGCTTGTTCCGCCAATTAAATTTCCTTTACCATCAACATCTACAATTTGTGCGGTATGATTTTTACCAGCCAGTAAATAATCAAAAGGTTTTTCGCCATCAGGTAATTTTAAACCAGCATAACTGCTGTACGGACTGTAAGGCATCGTTACATTATCAACACTAAAACTTCCGCCCGGTTCAAAAACTTTTACCAGCATATTGGCACTCAGCATACCTGGTGCGGTTTCATCAATTTCAAAATTTGTTTTTAACGCAGCATTGCCTTGTTCATCCAAAGTACCTTCGTAAATGGTTTTACTTTGTGTTGCGTAATTAGAGGTTGGGTTATCAAATTGAAACCCTGCAAATTTTGGAAACGATGTGCCTCTTGAAGAAAGTGATGCGTCAATTTTTGCTTTTAAATTTTTGCCCAAGGCTCCAAATAACCATTTGGCATTCAGGTTTCCCATTTCGCTGTTGCCTTTGCCCAGCACGGGATCCTTACCAAAATTCAAATCAATCTTTAGCCGGTTTGGCATAATGGTTTCTACCTTAATTCTTTTTTCAAAAATTGCACCACCAACTTTTACTTTTGCCAGCCAGTTACCGGTTGGCGATGCTGCATCGGTAGTGGTTTTAAAAAGATAAAATCCATCTTCCGCATCGGTTTGTACCGAGTGTGTGTACAATTGCCCCTGTGGTGTAAACAAACTAAATTCAACTGGATGATCTTTTGGTAATTTGCCTTGTTTATCTTCTACAATAAAATTTAAGTACATGGTATCTCCCGGGCGCCACACACCACGTTCGCCAAAAATAAATCCTTTAATACCGTTCTTTACTTCCTCGCCACTTACATCAAAGCGGCTAAGCGCCAGCGAACTTCCATCATCTAATTTTAAATATCCTCTTTCATTTCCTTTACGGGCAATCAGTAAAAAGGGTTTTCTTTTTAAATCAATATTTGCAAAACCATCACTGCCGCTTTTGCCCTTGCTGATGATGGTGCGTTGATAATCCATAATTTCAATATCAACGCCGTTCATTGGTTCTGTAGTAAGAATATTACTCACTGCAACCATCAGGCTGTTATCACTGCCACGCTTGGCCGTAAGACCAATATTGCTTGCCAGGATATTTCTTGTTGCCCAACGATCTTTGTTGTAATAAGATTTACTACTGGGATCATCCCTTCGTTCCCAATTATAACCAAAGGGATAATACGCATCGTATCTTTCCCAAAAAGCATCATCTTCATCAACGCCATTATTATTTCCATTGTTACTATAATCTCCGTAATAATCCTCTCCTTCACCTTCATCAGTTGCTGTTGTTGTTCCGTTTGCAGCCGTATCAGTTGATTGATACAAAGAATACTCCGGCCTGAAACCAATTGTTACTTTATAAATAGCGCCCTGCTCGGTTTTTAAATACTTATCAATGTCTAAAGAAAAATGTTGTTTTTTGTGCAAATCCAAAGTTTTATCATCATCTAATCGCAATGTTTTTTGTACGATGGGTTTTGCAACTCTTCTCACTTCATTATTACCACCTAAATCATTTTCCTGTAAAAACTGCGGTACATTATTTTCAAAAATTTTAATAATGCTGATATCAACCGCATTTAAATTGATAGATTCAAAGGGTAAAACCAACCTGCCACTGTTGGGCAAAATATTTCCTTTGCCATGAATTTTTACAGATGGCATTCTGTTTTGGAAATTGATGTTGGATGCAAAACCTTTATCCAGCACATTGCCCCAGGTATTTTTAACACCGGCATTTACATTAACGGTGTAGTTACCATCAAGCTTTCCATTACCAAAAACTTTTACTTCGCTGCCATTAATGGTGTAGGAAATATCTGATTGTCCGCTCACTGTTATTAAACCGGTAAGGTCCTCCCCAACTGCAATCATATCGCTAAACTGTACCGAAGCGTATTGTTGTGCATCGTTAATGGCAACCACATCCAGCACTTTAAAATCGCCTTCGGCGGGCACGGCTACAACTGCTTCGCCTTTTACATCCATATCCATTGGCTTGCCATCCCAGCGCAGCTCTACATTGGTTGCCGATTTTGAGCGGTTGATATTTTCAATGGTATAATGATGTGTTTTTGTAGCATCATTATGCTGCCAGTTTATTTTAAGTGCATTATTATTTTGAGAAGCGGATAATAATTTTTCAACCAGTTTGCCATCTTCAATATCGGCGGTTTCCAGAGCGCCACCCAGGGTCATTTTATTTTTAACGCTGCTGCTGCTGCTGCGTAAGCCATCGTTACCAACTTTAAAAGATGGCTTTACGGTTTTCATGCTGAATTTAAATTCATTAAACTTGCCACTGGTTTTAGTAACCTTGCCCAGTTTAAAATTTACCTGGTACATCTGATCTGCTTTCAACCAACTGTCGGGTTTAAATTCAATGGTACGGGCATCCAGCCAAAAAGCTTTTCCTTTTACAGCAGGGGAGATGCTGAACAGCGATTCTTTCACCGCTTCGCCAACGGCATGTGTGGTATTGGCATCGGCAGCCAGTTTAATACGAATGGCAGATGTTTTGGAAACCGTACCAGTGGTGTATGCATCAATGTATTTGCTGAAGGCAGGATCTACATCAATCCATTTATCGTTTTTGCCGCAGGAAAAAAGCAACAAAGTTAAAGTTAGGGGTAGCAGCAAGTGTAAAAAAGTTGCTTTGAACTTTTTGGTACGACAGCGTTGGTCGGGGTTCATAAATTTGAAGTTGATTGTGAAGTTGGTTAACGTTGGTTGAATTCCAATGTTGGCATTTTTTATTTGCTATGTAAATGTGGAGAGAAAAATTGACATCTCCAATAACCGGAGAAATTATTTTTAGTTAAAAGATTTGTAAAGCGTTTCTAGTTTCTTGTTTTCGGTTTCTTGTTGGGAGCTTTTTAATGCCGTAGTCTATGGTCTGTTGTCAGTCATCTGTTCAATTGAGTTTTGTTACCACAACTTTGTAAGTTCCGTTGGTAAGAGAAGAGGTTGTTTCCTGGGTGTAGCCGCCGGCGGTTGTTTCGATGATCTTTACCTTAATTTGCAAGTCGGAGGGAAAGTTGATTTTATTTTCATTCCTGATAACTTTATCAAGCTTTAGTGTGTATGAACAGTTATCCTGCCAGGAAATTTTAAAACGTACCACAGCTTTTAAAAATTCGCTGGTTTCGGTTTGGTACATGCTGTTTCTGTCGGCAATGGTAACAACACCTGCACGGCTGTCGGCAATGCGGAATTTACCTTCACGGAATTTGCTGCAGTCGGGGGGTTGGCTGAAAGTGGTTAAGCTGAAGCCAAGAGACAATAAAAGAAGTAAGTTTTTGTTCAAAATTTGAGTTGATTTTATATGCTTATGAATACCTAACCTCCACTATTTTTCATTCTAACAAATGATTTGAAACCTGATAAAAGCTCAAATGGTTTTAGTAAATAAGAATCTTCTGTTAAATCCTCGGCTCTTTGAATCACCTTGCCATTTGAAAAATAGAAAATTCCTTTTTTACAATTTTTCCTATTGGTACATTCTATGACATAAAGTTTAATTATTTCTTCTTTATTAAAATAATAAATAAACCTGTAGTAATTGGAAATTTTTGTTTTCGGAGGGGTATAGTAATAATTAATAATTTCGACAGCTAAAAGTTCTTTACTTTTTTTATCTACATAAAAATGTTTACTTGATGTTGAATCGAAGGCTTTATAATGTAGTAGTTTGGTTTTGTTCTTTATAACCCGAATAATCTCATTAATATTTTTAACGCTTGACCAATTGGAAGTAGAATCTTGTGCAATGCAACAAAAAAAGATGAGACAGAAGAATAAGATTAAAGCGGTTATTTTCATTTTATGTAAGATTTATAAAACCTGGTTCCTCAACAAATCCTCAAATTCATCCCTTCTTCTTATCAACTTAGCTTCACCATCTTTTACTAATACTTCAGCAGGCTTTAAGCGTGAATTAAAATTACTGCTCATCTCAAAACCATACGCACCGGCATTATAAAATACAAGCAGGTCGCCTTCTCTTACTTCGTTCAGTTTTCTGTCCCAGGCAAATGTATCTGTTTCGCAGATGTAACCGGTAACAGCATATTTTTTCTCTTCACCATTAGGGTTACTGATGTTTTCAATTTTATGATACGCATCGTAAAACATGGGGCGTATTAAATGATTTAATCCGCTGTTGATGCCAACAAAAATTGTGGCTGCAGTTTCTTTTATAACATTCACTTCGGTTATTAAATAACCTGCCCCACTCACCAAAAATTTCCCCGGCTCAAACCAAACCTGCAAATGTTT
>JAYURR010000032.1:0-2275 GCA_043756605.1 Chitinophagaceae bacterium | reverse complement strand
ACTACTCACTACTCACTACTCACTACTCACTACTCACTACTCACTACTCACTACTCACTACTCACTACTCACTACTCACTACTCACTACTCACCACTCACCACCCACCACCCACAATGTGTGAATTGTGCAATAAATTTTCTTAGTTATGCAACAAACAAACCCAATATGGATTCATCTTTGTACAACCCCTTACAACAAACAATTTATTGAGCCGGCTACAGAAATAATCTGTTGCAGCATTATAGCAATTGCTAATGAAAATGAATCAACAAAGTATCTCGTTTAATATCCTGCTTGCAGAGGATGATATGGACGACCGTTTTTTCTTTGATAAGGCATTAAACGAAATACCCATTGCCTCCAAACTGTTTACAGTTAATAACGGCGAGCAGTTAATGGACTACCTGCATAAAAGTTCACACAACCTGCCTGATATACTTTTTCTCGATCTCAGCATGCCACGCAAAACCGGATTTGAGTGTTTAGCTGAAATTAAGGAAAATGAAAAACTGAAAGCATTAACTGTAATTATGTTTACCACATCATTTACCAGGGGTTTTGATCTGGAGGAGAATCTGAAAAGCACACTGATAAAAATGGGTGCAACAGGTTACATACGAAAGCCTGGAGGGTTTAATGAACTTAAAAACGTAATTCATCATGCAATTATTCAAATAAAAAATGAAAAGCTTACATTAAAACAACGCACATGAGCTTAAAAGAACTGAATATAGTACTGGCCGATGATGATATGGACGATTGTAACTTTTTTAAAGATGCATTAGAAACCTTACCACAAACCACTAAACTTATTACTGTGCACAATGGGGATGAGCTTATGAATTTTCTTTTAGAAAATACTGAGCGTTTGCCGCATGTACTTTTTCTCGACATCAATATGCCATGCAAAAACGGTTTCGAGTGTTTATCAGAAATAAAAAATAATGAAAAGCTAAAAGATCTGCCCGTTGTAATGTTTTCAACATCAGGCTCGCAGGATAAAATAAGCATTCTCTTTAAAAATGGTGCCGATGTTTATATACGCAAGCCCTCAAATTTTGCACAACTGGTACAAGTTATTCATCATGCATTGCCTATGGCGGCGGAAAATATTTTCTCTAACGGCAAATTAAAATACGTACTAAACGCATGCAAATAAACCAGCTTAACATACTGCTTGCAGATGATGATACAGACGACTGCCTGTTTTTTAAAGATGCTGTTACCGTTTTTATACCGCCAGGTAACTTTAAGGCAGTACACGATGGGGAGCAGCTTATGCAATGGCTGGATAATGAAACAAACAAACTGCCCGATATGATTTTTCTGGATTTAAATATGCCACGTAAAAACGGATTTGAATGCCTGGCAGAAATAAAACAACATGAAAAATTAAAGAGCATGCCGGTTGTAATATTCTCAACATCCAATGTACATGAAGAAATAAATGCGGTATTTAAAACCGGGGCCGATGTTTATATACGTAAGCCACGCAGTTTTGAACAACTGGTAAAAGTTATACAGCATGCTTTGTGCATGGCAACTGAAAATATAGTTGCCAAGGGCAAATTAAAATATGTATTGAACGCATGAACCTGAACCAGCTTAAAATAATGCTTGCTGATGACGATACAGATGACTGTCTTTTTTTTAAAGAAGCTATAACTGAGTTGATTGAACCTGCTCAATTTACTGCAGTACACGATGGGGAACAACTGATGCTGCTGTTAAAAAAAGAAACAACCAGATTGCCAGATGTTCTTTTTCTGGATCTGAATATGCCACGTAAAAACGGATTTGAATGCCTGGCAGAAATAAAACACGATGAAAAATTAAAATCCATTCCTGTAATTATTTTTTCCACTTCGTTTGAGCAGGAAGTGGTTAACCTGCTTCACAAAAACGGTGCACAATATTTTATAAGGAAGCCGGCTGCATTTGCATTATTCCAGAAAATTATTCTGCACTCACTTACCATTATTTTGCAGGCAGAAAAAATTACACAACCAGTACCAGAAGATTTTGTACTTGATGTAGAAAACAGTTTTAGCATTTAGCACATTTTTAAAGCCAGTATATGTTTAAAACAAAAGAAACCGATAGCGACCGGTTAAGCATTGCCAACACTGAACTTGTTTTTCAAAACGAGGAAAAAGAAAAACGGGCGGCAGAGCTTATTATTGCCAACAAAGAACTGGCTTTTCAAAACGAAGAAAAAGAAAAACGGGCAGCAGAGTTAAGCATTGCCAACACTGAACTTGTTTTTCAAAACG
>JAYURR010000031.1:0-6224 GCA_043756605.1 Chitinophagaceae bacterium | reverse complement strand
CCAATGCACTACCGCCAAATTTTCCGGCAACGGCTACCAATAATATCCATCCAAATGTGATCCACAAATGGCCTTGATTGATAAGACCTATCTGTGTTCTTAAACCCGTCATTACAAAAAAGAGAGGCAACAATAAAATGATGCTTACATCTTCAATTTTATCAATTACAATTTTACGAAAGCTAAAACTGGATGGCATAATAACACCAGCCATAAATGCACCAAACAAAGCATGTATGCCGATGATAGATGTGATGTAAGAAGAAATTATCAGCAGGATAAAAAATAGTGCAATGATGGGTGTTCTTCTTTTTTCTTTATTATCATACACAGCACTTAATCTTTCTAAAAAAGGACGAACCATTTTCAGCATGATCAATACATAAACAATGGCAAGTGCAATGGTATATAAAACACTGAACGAAGAACCGGATTTTACCAAAGCAATTACTGCTGCCAAAATACACCAGGCAGTAAGATCATCGGCGGCGGCGCAGGTGAGTGCCATGGCTCCAAGTGGCGATCGGGTGAGTCCTTTTTCCTGCAGTATTCTTGCCAGTACCGGAAAGGCAGTGATGCTCATAGATATACCCATAAACAAAGCAAAAGACAGAAAGGTAATATTGGCCGGCGCATAATTGTGATAAATGTAAAAGGCAAGCGCTACACCCAATGTGTATGGTATGATGATGCTTGCATGACTGATGATAACGGCGCCGTAAGCCTGTTTGCCAATGGCTTTTAAATCGAGCTCCATACCAATGATGAACATAAAAAGTATAAGACCAATCTGGCTGAGAAAACTGAGTGTTGAAAGCGAAGCTGCCGGAAATAAAAATTGTGTGATCTCAGGAAAGTAAGCGCCAACAATAGATGGCCCTAAAACTATACCAGCAACAATTTCGCCGATAACAGCAGGCTGACCTATTTTTTTAAACAAAAAACCAAACAATCTTGCAAAGGCAATAATAACAATGATCTGCAAAAGCAGTACAGCCAACGGATCTGTAAGGCCATGACTGAATGAATCTTTAAATACATGAAACTCGTTTGCTACTGTTGCTTCTTTTGCTGTTTGGGCTTGTTTGGTAATAAGCTCCGGCGTTTGCAAACCTTTCCCTTTCTGTATTATCCAGTAAATAGCAAAGGTTAGCCCGGCAACAATTATAATATAAATAAGAGAGCTCCACTTTTTTTTCATTTAATTTATTTTTTAAAGCCAGTTAGTTTAACTGCGGTCACAATTTGTGACCGCATAATTTCCGTTCAGTAAAAATGATCATGCAAATAAAATCCAAAGCGTTTTTTACCATTTGAGGTTTCAAATTATAACCTCAAAGTAAGGCAACTGTAAAATACTTAACATCCTGTAACTAAAATAAAACTATGCTGCAAACCTTTAAAATTATTATACAACAAAATATTACGGTAAATAGTTTTTGCAGTTTTCTTTTTAAACATGTGAGCCGGCACTTGTTGCTTTTGCAAAAACTCACAGGCATACCAAAGGCCCAGGGCAGATGCAGTGGCGTAATCACCCGTCATGTGTTTGTAACGCACAATGGTTGTATCAGCAGCAAGCAAAGTTTCGCAGGTTGTGTAAATGGGTAAAGTGCGGTTGTCGCCATTTTCGCCGGAGAGAAAAAGATCAACTTCCTCATCAGCGGCAAGATTTTTTTGTAAGAATAATTGCAGTTGCTGTTTTACCAATTCTTTATCGCTGGTATGTAAAGTGCTGATAGCTTTTACTTTTGCAATAGCAGCATCTGCTGAACTGTTTACAATAAACATGGCTGCGCCTTCGCCTACAATACAGCCATAAGTATCTGATTGGTATAAATTTTTATTGGAGGTTTCTTCTGCTTTGTAAGAGCCTGCCAGTGTTTCAATATTATAATGAAACGGAGAAATTTCATCTACGCCGCCTACCAGGTAAGCATTTGATGGATTTGTATTCAACTGCATCATGGCATCAATCAATGCATTTTCAAAAGCAAGACCAAGATGAATATGAGTAATATTGTATCCTTTATTTTTACTGATAAGGCCAAGTTGACCTGCAATTACATTGCCTGTGCTTTGTACAAAACTGCCCGGAGTAAGTTGTCCTTCTTCGTACTGAACAATTTGGTTTAAAAATTTTACACAGTCATCCATACCGGCATTTGCCGAGCCCATAATTATTCCATCAACAGCATTTGTTTCAGCAATTAAGGGCAATGCAGCACCAACGCCCATTCTTATCGACTTGCCCATACGGCGTAAAATACCTGGAGGGATTTGTGCGTAAGATGGCTCGATAGCCAATAATTTTTTATCATCGGGTTCATGTATCAAATCGATATTGGCTTGTAATAAATCTTGCTGCGCCGATATGCAATATGTTTTGTGGATATACATTTTATATTTATTGTTAGTTGTCTCCGCCAGTTGGCGGATGTCGAAGGCGGGTTCATTCCAGCAACCCGAGTTCGACAGGCTCACCCTGACAGCCTTTATATTTGCAAATTTTTATTCAACTTTTGAAAAAATTAACGATGAACAATTACCACCAAAGCCAAAAGAATTACTCATAACATGATTTACGGGTATTTTTTTATACGCCAGCACCGGCGATAAACCTGTGCCAGGAATCGCATTTTTAAAATGCAGGCTTGCATACACTTCCTGATGCATTAAACTTAAAATACTATAAACCGCTTCAACAGCACCCGATGCACCAAGCGTGTGGCCTATGTTTCCTTTGGTAGATGCAAATGCAGGAGGTGTATCAAATAAACGAATCATCGCCTTGCTTTCAACCTGGTCATTGTTTTCAGTACCGGTGCCATGCGCATTTATAAAATCAATTTTATCTGCCGAAAGATTTGCAACTTTTAATGCTCCCTGCATTGCAAGAAACGGCCCATCTCCTTCATCTGATAAGGAAGAAGGATGGTATGCATCATTGGTATTGCAGTAACCGGTTAATTCGGCATACACTTTACGGCCTTTGATATCTTCTTCTTTTTCTAAAATTAAAAAGGCTGCGCCTTCTCCCAAATTCAATCCTTTTCTGCCTTCATCAAAAGGCGTACAAATTTCATCAGATAAAATATGCAATGCATTAAAACCATTGATGGTAAATTTTGCAAGGCTATCAGTACCGCCAACAATGGCTCTTTTTGCGTAACCATTTTTTATAAGCATGGCACCATACATTATTGCATTGGCTGATGATGAACAGGCCGTGTTGATGGTATTGACGATGCCATTTATTTTAAAATGCTTTTGCAGAAAAAGATTTACAGAAGCACAATCGTAAGAGCCGAGATAATCTGACCCATCTGTTTTTTTATTGGCATCATTAAACAGCTCGTCGGTTAAACACATGCCACCAACAGTGTTGGCGCCAATGAGGGTTGTATCAAAAGATTGAATTTCTTCTGCAGTCATTCCACAATCTGCAATGGCTTCATTGAGCGCATACAGTGCCAGCAGGCTTGTACGGGTAACGCCAGGCTCTGTTACCAGTAATGTTTTTTGTAAATCTTCGTTGCTGATTGGTACCTGGCCAAAAGGTAAAAGGCCGGCATATTTTGATGGAAAAAGATCGAGTTTATATTGAATGCCACAGGTTGCAGCTTTAAGTGCCTGGTGATTTTGTGCTACAGAATTTCCGATAGCACTCAATACGCCCATACCGGTTATGAAAATTCTGCTCAAAATATTTTATTAAAGAATCACAAATTAGTTTGTCAATTTAAAAAACAATTTTTTGCAAAATTGTTTTTAGCCACAAAGGCTCGAAGGCGCTAAGGAAAAATGGGTAGCATTTTTTTAACTTTGTGACTTTGCGCCTTTGTGGCTAACCTCTTTTCGCAGCGAAGCTGAGAAACTTTTTATTAGCCTTGCTAAAGAACTTGTATTAATGCTTTAGAAAGAAAGCCTTTATTTTTAAAATTATTTTGTACGATGCTCTTCAATATAAGCAGCCATGGTATTAATATTTGTAAGAATTTTGCGGCCTTCTTTAGGGTCTTTAATATCAATGCCATATTCTCTGCCCAATAAAACAATCAGCTCTATAGAGTCAATCGAATCAAGCCCAAGGCCTTCACCAAACAATGGTTCATCATCTTTTATATCCTCCGGCTTTACCGAAATAAGATTCAAAAATTCGATGATTTGCTTTTTTAGCTGCTCTTTTAGTTCTGCTGTTTCCATAATAATTTAAATCAAATTTTTTCTTTTTAACCCGTACAAGGTTATTAACTGTATTGCAAAGCTGATACCCAGTAAAGGTATTATATTTAAGATAACATCTTTCAGTTTTCCTCCTTCTAAAAATAAACCGTAATAAGCTTCCAGGCACCAATGCAGCGGCGATAATTTCATTACAAATGTAAATGAAGATGGCATGGCAAAACTAGGTACCAGCAAACCGCCAACGGCAGCCATTAATACGATTGATACGGCGCCAATGCCGTTTGCCTGCTCCTGTGTTTTTGCAAACACGCCAATCATAATGGCGTAGCTAACGGCACACCAGCCGCAGATGAGTGTAACAATTACAACACCTAAAATATCTGCCGGTAAATTTAGTTTTGGTAAACCCATAAACGGAAAGAGCCAGATACCCATGGAGAACACCACTGTTGCCTGTATAAAAGTTATAAATAAATAAGAAAGCTGTTTTGAAATTAATGCCACCAGATAATTTGTTGGCAAAGTTTTTAAACGCACAAAACTGCCGTTTAATTTTTCTCTTACCACACTGCCGCCCAAAGAAATTACAATGAAGAACATAGCAAACACCGTCCAGGCTGGTACATTGTGTTGTGATGCGTTGGGAATGTTTCTGCTGCCATCTCTTGATACCGGTATTTCAACAATGCCGATCTGGCTGTTTATAAGATCTTGTTCCAGTGAATCGGGCAAGGCCGTTTCGTTCATGGCGAAGTAAATGCTTTTTAAAACTTCTTTGTTTTGTACAACCTGTAAAGCACTGCGCAATGCACCTTGTATGGAGTGGCGGAAAGATTCCTGTAAAACCGGGTGATATAATAATGTGATTGGTTGAATTTGTGCGGTATCGGTTGCAACTATTTTATCGGTTTGCATGCCGAAATTTTTCAACGCTTTTTTTGCAGTTGCATCGGCCTTTAATTTTAATTTTTGTGTAAAATCTGCAGGGATGATGATGGCAATAACGGCATCTTTTGCATGCATCTTATCAGAAATTTCTTTGTTGGTTACGTTTGGTGTAACCTGTTTTAAACTGAACATGCCCACTTTTTCAATAGCGGTTTGCATTTGTTTGCCAGCCTCACCAGTATCTCTGTTGCATATAAGCATGGGTACTGTGTTGGTGTTGAGCATTTCGAATGTGCTGTTTTGCACTGCTGTTATTACCAGTGCCAGCACAATGGGCATTGCAAACATAAAAACCAAACCCAACCGGTCACGGGTGAGACTGCGCATGTCTTTTAATATGGTGCTCCAGAGTTTAAACATGTGTGGAAATAAGGAATAAGAAAGGGGAAATAAGGAATAAGGAAATGAAGAGCCTAAAAATTGCAGGCTTGGTTCTTAACTTTCTTATTTTGTATTCCTTATTATTCATTTCTAATTTCTATAAGATTTGCCGGTTAAATTAATAAACAAACCTTCCAGTCCGTCTTCTTTATGATCAATCAATAACTGATTCAGAGTATCGTGCGCAATTATTTTTCCATCATCAATCAATGCTACTTTATTGCAGAGGTCTTCGGCTTCACTTAATTGATGCGATGTATAAATAAGTGTGGTGCCATCTTCATTTAATTTTTTAAGATAATTGATGATGGCATGGCGGGTGTGTACATCCACACCAACAGTTGGTTCATCTAAAAATAAAATGCGTGGATTGTGAATTACGCCAATAGCAAGGTTTACACGGCGTTTCATACCGCCCGAAAACTGTTCTACTTTTTTATTGCGAACTTCTGTGAGGCCAAGTACTTCCAGCAACTCCGTGGTTTTATTTTTAATCTCTGCTTTTTGTAAACCGCTCCAGGCGCCAAAAAAAGCCAGGTTTTCGGCAGGGCTCAGTTCCTGGTAAAAAGAAAAATCCTGCGGTACAAAACCAAAAAGTTTATTGATTGCTTTTTTGTGATGGGTAATTTCGTGACCAAGCAATTGTATACTTCCTTCGCTAAATTTCAATAAACCCGTCATGCAATTCATGAGCGTGGTTTTACCTG
>JAYURR010000030.1:0-6246 GCA_043756605.1 Chitinophagaceae bacterium | reverse complement strand
GCACGGCCACCTGTGGGGCTGGCACCACGCTGTGGTATAAAGCGCTCCATGGTTACGTTGCCAGTTATAACGTTACCTGTATTTACACCGGCATTGGTTATATCTGCAACTCTTGCTGTACCTGTTGCCGTAGATTTTAAAACCAATACCCCTGCTGCGGTTAAAGTTTTGGTATTTACATTTCCAAAACTTAAAACACCTGATACATTCATTTTGCCCAAACCACTTAATGTTACACCATTATTAAGCGTTACATTACCCACGTTAATAATTGACGTGGCGGCCGTAAATGCAGCAGTTTGAGTTGTTGTACCATTAAAGCTGAATGCATCTGCCGTAACTGTTCCTGTAGTTACTGTGGTAGCTCCGGTTAATGATGGAGTTAAGCCTGCAGCAAATGTTACACCATTTACATGGCTATTATTATAAACCAAAGCAGTAAAATTAGCTGTGGGAGCAGTTGTAAGGTTTCTAAAAGTACCTGCACCACTGATAACCTGCGCATTTGGTGAAGCTGAGAAAGAAACACTAGAACCATCAACAAAAGTTGAGTTTGTTAAACTCAAGCTTGTAATGGATGTAAAGGTACCCCCGCTATTTACAGTGAGGTTACCATTTATGTAAGTAGTTGCAATTCTGGATTCGCCGCCATTATTAACAGTTACATTGCCAAATACCGGTTGTTGATATGTACTTGTAACAAATCTGTTAGTACCTGCCGGGCCTTCTACAATTACGTTTCCAAAAGGCATTCCGGTTGTTGTTGCCCAGCTATCAACCCTAAAGCCATTGGCAGTATTACCACCGGCATCAGTTGATACTCCATTACCAAACCTGATTGTATGACCTGTAGTAACATTTAAAGGGCCGCTGGTAGCACCAGTAACAGTTAACACATTAGAAGCAGTACTGTTTGCATGCGGATCAATTATTGTAAGTGTTCCGCCTGTTAAATTAACACTGGTTAAAGTAGATGGATTTAAGCTAATGATGGGAACTGATGCAGCTACGCTGTTTGCTGCTACACCACCTGCGTTACCATCTATATTAATATCACCACCAGACTGATTAAATACAGAAGAATTATTAACCAGCAAGCGCCCAGCTATAAATAATGTACCAGAGCTAACCGTTAATGTTCCATTGTTAGTAAATAACCTGTTTGCAAAGCTATTGTCTGTAGGGCCTAAATTTAAAATACCACCACTTACTGTAACCGTTCCTGTATTGGTAATACCGGCACCCGAAGTACCAACTATGGAAAGCGTGCTACCTGTAACACTTAAGGCTCCGGTAGCATTTACCGCTACTGATGCTGATGTGGCAGCTACACTGTTAACAGTAACTGTGTGCGTAGCAGCAATAATTACATCACTATTAGCAATGGGCACATTACCAGCCTGGTTCCAGGTGGTTCCATCTTCCCAATTACCAGAAGTTATAGAAGTAAACAATGCACCTGTGGTTACACTACCACTTAAAGGCGCAGCACTTGTATAGTAAATTGGCCCGCCACTGCAATTGCCTGTATTAAATGAGAATACCCAATAATAATAGGTTGTGCCGGCAGCTAAGCCTGTAGAACTAATAGTTAAGCCTGATCCGTTAGACTCTACAAACCCGCCTGCGCCAAAAACCGGATTTGCACCAACAGTGTAAACTGTTGTATTTACCGGATTTGAAGCCAATGTATTTGCCGTAGTTCTAATAACCAAATAATTGGTAGGTGCAGGCGCAGCTGCGGTATATGAGCCGGAAACAGTTGTTTGGCCGGTTGCATTTAATATTAGTGCAGTTGGCTGCGCCGTTGGTGCAATACAAGGAGAAACAGGCACACCATCAAATTCGTAAGCTCCCATATCGGGTGCTGTACCGCCGCCATTGGTATTAGCACCTGGCCTAACGCCTCCGGTAAAATCAATGGTAATTCCGGTACCAGCTACTGCACCCGATTCTAAAACCGTTGGTGTTAAACCAGCATTAATGGTTAAATCATTTGCTGGCGATGTAAATAACGGATTAGCTATCACCGAATTTACGTTCTGGCCAAATCCTGCCTGAATAGCAATTAGATCTACCCTGTCGGTTGCCGCTATATTTCCTGGTATAGCCGATGGCGCATTAAAGCTGTTGCTTACATAGTAATCATTATAGTTAATATTAGCAAAGGCAGTATTTGCTGCCGCTGAAAAAATAGCGTAATTTTTTTGGCCACTTGCTGTTCCGGTTTGTGTGTTGGATAATATGTTATTGCGTATATCTAAAACACTGGCACCAGAACCAACATACAAAGCCGTGGTTATTGCAGTAGCTGAGGCGGTTCCCATACTGCCTGCCATACTTACACTGTTAAAATACAAATTAACACCACCCGTTGTTGTTGTTAAAGTAGTGCTACTACCTGTAATACCAATTGCAATACCAATTGCAGATGAATTACCAAAACTGCTAAAGTTTGTTCCGTTTACACCATAAATAACATTATTGGCAATAGTTAAAGCACTAGTGGCTGTACCCGTGCCTACTGTAATACCTCTGCCAGCGTAACCTCCGGTATTTGTACTTACTACATTTGTTATTTTGTTTCGTGATACGGTAGATGATACAAAATTTGTTTCTAATGAAATACCAACAGGCTGAGTTGATGCAGCAGTTGTAACACTCACCGTATTTAGGTTAACAGTTGCACCTGTTGTACCGCCAAGCTGCATAGCAATTGAAGTACCTAGAGTGGCAGTTGTAGCTATTGTAACGTTGTTTTGATTAATGGTGCTGGTTAAACTGTTATTTACATTAATACCAACATTTGATGCTAAGTTAGAGTTGTATGCTACCGTATTACCAGTAATGTTTAAATTATCGTTACCGCCTGTTGAAACTATGGCAGTACCCTGTGCATAAATACCAACCACACAGGCTGTAATACTATTATTTTGTATAGTTGTATTATCGTTATCTGCACCTGTGGTACCTGGTGTAGCACCGCCAACAGCAATACCATACCCCGTTGTTGTTTGTACTCCTGTGCTGATGTTACAATTCTTTACAGTATTGCTTGTTGCACCTGCACCAACGCCCAAACTTGACAAAGCTATTACAGATGGAGCCGTGGTGGCTGTATTAGTAATAGTTAAATCACGACTGCTGCTGCCATTATTACTACCATCAATAGTTACATTATCGGCACCATTTAACCTTATTAATGCACTACTTGCTAAAGAGCCGGTAAGTGTTGTAGTAGTATTTGGTTTTATTAGTAAAGTAAACGGCCCGCCGCTACAAGCACTTGTTGCAATTACATTAAGTGCAGTAATACCAGTTTCGGTAATGCTTGCATCCATTAATACAATGGTGGTATTACCCGATAAACCATTGGCATTAATAGCCGCAAAAATGCCTGTTGCAGAAGCTGCTTCTGTTAAACTTTTAAAAGTTTCAGCAGCACCCACATTTACTGTTCCGCTTAAACCGGCAGGTGTTAAAGTATAGCTATTGGGTGTGCCTCCAATAGGGAAAGCAGCACCCGTTAAAGCTACACTTGCAGGGGTAGCTGCAAAAGTACCTGCATTAATACCCACATTTGGAGTACCTGCATTATCCTGTGCCACTACAAAATATTGAATAACATCTCCTGTTATTGGTGCACCACCAAACAGTAAACTAAAATCTGTTGTAAAACTAAAAGGAGAGCCGCCAGCACCAGTTGCTTCTACAAACTTCCAACCGTCGGTTGCGTTTGTATTGTTGTTAAATACATTGGCGTTGCCTACTAATTTTTTATAATACAGGCGTGGCCTTGTGCCAGGTGCTATATTTACACCACTGCCATCAGTAATGGTTACCGGCGAAAGTGTACGGTCGGTTAAGCAAGATGTATTGCCAAGAACTGTGTATGAAATAGACGGCCCTGTTAAATCTGCAGGAATTCCTTCCAGCTCCCACGCACCCATATCCGGTGCTGTACCAGTACCTGCATAACCGCCATTGCCCTGGCGTATGGTACCATTATAGTCATCAGTAAATGTAGCAATGTTTGCTGCACCACTTTCAAGCTGGGAGGCAAGGCCCACACTATATTTAAGAAAGTTGGCGCTTACACCCGATGTGCTTTGAAAAGCAACATTTTCCTGTACAGATGCCTGATCCCTTGTACCCATAAAAGCCTTCATATTAGCCACCGTGTTTTGGGGATTGGTAAGGGTTGAAGTACCCTCTACATAAGTTAAGTGGTTATTAATACCAGCAGTTGGGTTAACCCAGTAACCATTGTTATTAGATGTTGTTGCATAGTTAGCTGGCACAGTTGCAGCCGTACCGGTAGAGCGCCTTAAACCTGCCGAAATACCATTAACTGCCACATTTGTACCATCCAATGCAGGGGTAGAGCTATTGTAAAGTATATTATTTCTTGAGTTGAATGTTGTTGCTGTGCTGCTGAATGTAATACACGATGTACCAAATGTTGTTACAGATGTACTTGTTGCATTTAAATAAATACTATTATAGTACACATTGTATGTTGCCGTTGCAGATGCATTAATACCGTTAATGGCATTTAAACCTGTAGCTGTTGTTGCTCTTAAATCGCCAATTAGGTTGTTATAAACGTTGAGTGTGGTACCCAAGGTTATATTAATCCCGTTAACTGACGTACCTGTCTGGTTACCGGAAAGGTCATAAATTTTGTTTTTAAATATATTATCAAGTGTTGCACCTCCAATGTTTATACCGGTTACAACACCTGTTGTACTTGTTGATGATAAGGTATTAATTGTATTACTACTAATATTAATAACTGTTGAAGTGTTACTTGAAGAAATACCAGTTACATTTCCTCCAGTTCCGGTTGATGTTAGGTTGTTGATGGTATTGGAAGCTATTGCAATTGATGTGGCTGTATTTACTGTTGCACCAATTGTTATCGCTGTGATAGCCCCCTGACCAGTTATGTTTGTTATCGTATTAGTTGAAAGGCTTGAGACACCGTTCCAATAAGTAAAGTTCATGGCGTTAATTGTTGCAGCACCAGTAGTCCAGTTGTTTAAGATGTTACCAGTTACTGTTCTTGTGGGTGCAGTTCCCCCATCAGTATAACTTATTCCGGTAATAGCAGTTGCACCTGTGAGTGTAACGTTAGAAAAATTATTGCTTTGGCAATTAGAAACAGCACCTGCAACCGTAGAACCATTATCCGTTATAAAAGTAACTGTACCGCCAGCACCAGTTTTAGTAAAGCCAGTAACAATAGAGTTGCTATTAACTGCTTTTGTACCTGTTGCAGGAGCCGTAAAGCTTTGGGAAATAAATGTAACACTACCTGTAGTGTTTACAGACATATTCGTAAACGTATTGCTATTTATTGTTGTAAACTGATTTGTACTCGTAACTGTAATAAAAGTAATTGTACCTGATGCTGCAACTGTATGCCCGAATGTATTAAAATTATTACTGTTTACATTTAAAGTACTTGTTGCACTTGCAGAACCAGAAGGATAGCTTATTCCAACCATTGAACCAGTGAGTAGTCCACTTTGTAGCGAAATATTGTTGTTATTGATGGTATTTGTAAAAGTGGTTGTTGGTGCAGCAGAAGCAGCAGGAATCTGGATACCATTTAATGTACCTACTGTAACACCACCTACAGAACTGGATACAGTGTTAAATGATACATTAGACCCATTAGAATTTCGTACCAAAATACCATTTACAGTACCAGATACACTTACATAAGCAGAGAAAGTACCAGTAGTACCATAGTTAGTAATTATGTTTGCCTGTGCACCACCGGCTCCGCCAATATCTATACCTGTATTTGCATCAGCCACAGCAGTAGGGCCAACAATAACTATACCCTGGTTTACATTATTAATTGTGTTACCATATATTTTTGTATTGCTGTTTGCACCTGCGGTAGTTGTTGCAGAGGCGAGTGTTGTTGGTGTAGCTGCAGCATGTGTAGAGTTGCTATAAATACCAAAAGTATTTTGATAAGTTCTGTTTAATACAATAGTATTATTTTGAAGCGTGATATTTTGTGCACCATTGGTTGTTGTTGTGTATAACAATGCTACACCCCACTCTACCATGGTATTAGTAGCTGCAGCAGTAACAGTATTTAATGCATTTTCATTCATCACAAAATTTTGCAGGGTCATAAAATCGGAACCTACAAATTTAAAAACTGCATCATTCAAAGCCCCGGCTGTACCAGCCGGTGCCGGAGTCGTGATGGTGTTACCACTGCCT
>JAYURR010000029.1:0-2289 GCA_043756605.1 Chitinophagaceae bacterium | reverse complement strand
TTTTAACTTTAGTTAACTTAAACAACATTTGTTACCATAAAACTTTTACTAATGAGAAAAACGATAAACTTTTTGTTAGGGTTGATGCTTATAACTTTATTTAGCTGCAGTGGCTCAGATACTTACAGGGGACTTTGGAAAGCAATTGACGAAAGAGGAGAAAAATTTGAGATCACCTTCGATGCAAAAAATTTCACAGTAAAAGATAGCACGGGCAAAACAGAAACTTATACATACAAACAAAACTCTGTATCCATTCAAAACTCTGTTGAAACCTATGGCATCCAGGTAAGTGATGGGAAAGCGTATTCAATTAATTTTCCTGTTGCAAACGATGAAACCAAAGGCGTTATTAAAGATGCTGCAGGCAGGCCACTTTATATAATTGGCAGATCGGGATATGTAAAATATGAGGAAATTTATGGACTGAAATAAAAAGCAGGCATGTAATTTTTTGATACTAATTAGAATGATAACTTTTATTACAGACAGGCCCAACATCAAAAATAATATATTATTCCAATTACTTGGTATGCTGTGTATAGTATTGGTTTTATTCATCTGCCAAAATACGTTTTCACAATATCAAATTTTCAAAAACTCTAACTATGTCACAATTGGAATTGTAGCATTAATTGTGTTACTGCGTGAGGTTTTTACAGAAAGGGTGTATGAGATTTTTTTTGACCATGATAAACAACATATCTGCTTTTCCTATAAAAGGTCTGCCTTTTCAAAACTGTTAAAGTATAATCTTGAATACAAAATTGCACAGATTGAAAAAAGTGAGAACACAGCAATGATTAAATGGTTTGGGCAACCCCTGACGATTTATTTTTCAAAAAATAAAACAGATATTTTTGAAATTTCAAAAAAGAAAGATGGGTTTTCAAATACAGCCCTTAATAAAATTTACGCAACCTGTGTACAAATATCTATAACGTCAACTGGGTTTAAACAGTCGGCCGATAAAATTAATTAAACCAATAACTTTACTGTATGGCTTCCAGTTAACATTCCAAAATCTTCTACTTCCGATTTTACATACTCAGTAAAATCTGCTACCCCAGCAGGCATATCATCCACCTCCAACTCAATCCTCCTCGTAATATCACTTAAAGATGAAAGGCGCTGCAATGTATAAGGTATCGTATCTAACCCCGAAGCAAATTTTAAAATATAACTGTAAATACCAAACAGGCTACCAGCCATAATGGTAGTGCTGTGCAGATTTTTGCTTGCAACTAACGAAACTGCAATTACCAGCAAAACCATAATCTCCATAAAACCAAAGTTCCAGGCTTCTTTATCTGATATGCGTATTTGCCACTTGCGTAAATTATTATAGTGATGGCGTATGACGTGGTTGTTACCGGTGCTGATGATATCTACCTGTTTTTCAAGCTCATCATTTTTATGTTTATTAAGCCGCAACATTTTTTTACCGTACAACATGCTGATGATGATTACCGGAATGGTAATGCCCAGGCAAATAAGTACAACCGTTTTATCGTAAAAGAAAAGTATAATAAGTGAACCGAGAATATTATAAGCAGCTTCAATTACATACACCAGGTCGTGCTCTAAAAAATCTACAAACTCACGGGCCAGGTTGCTGTGGGCGCTTAATTTAGATACATCGTTCTTTAAATAACGGCGGCTTAAAAATTTGGTAACTAACGATGTGTAAATGGCGGTATAGGTACGGGTATCAAACATGTGGCGTATGGTACCAATTACCAGGTAGGCCAAGTGTACAAGGGTAAGCACAATCAAACCATCGTAGCTTCCTTTTATCAAGTCATTAATGGCTTCGCCAAAAAAATAAAAGCGTAACAAGCTGCCCAGCATTTCTAAAGAAAATAAAGTGTAAGTAAATATCAGTTGATATTTATGCTTCATCATCAGGTTGCGTAAAATTTGAAACTTCGACATAGTGCTGTTGTTTTGATGCGCAGGCGCATCAGCTAGTTAAGAAACTCCGATTAAGGAGAGAACGTAATGGTGGTTAGTAAGACCGGGGAAATGCTGGTGAGTTTAATCCTTGCATTGGCTTTCTCTTTCCGTTACCGAATTATGGGTAATTCCGGTAATCCATCCGCAACAATTGGCTGCACCGCAGCGGCAGTTAAAGGGCTCCATATGTTCATCCAGAAAGCTGGCGTAGCTGAGGGTTAGTTCTTCGCCTTGCTGAATATTGCGCAAAGCCACTACATTTAAGCCTTCATAAGCGGTGTTCGGATCGCAACTGTGATTTTGTGGTGCCCAGTTTGCCGGGTTATTATCCCA
>JAYURR010000028.1:0-20048 GCA_043756605.1 Chitinophagaceae bacterium | reverse complement strand
CAGATGGTTCAGGTGTGTATATTGGATATTGAAATTTATTGTAGTAAAAAGGTAATCCTGCTATAAACAGATTTTGTAAAGAAGTATCTTAAGTTTTTGTAGTTTTTTTACTATGCCGCAAATAATTAAGATTTATTAATTGGTTAATTATTTGATCTTCATTAATCAACGATTAATTTTCCGTTCACATCATTTTACACAAACAACTTATCATGGTTGCTTTTGTAAATACAACTTATATTTGAAAGCATCAATTAAGAGCCGATATGTTTACAAAAAGAGATGTAGCAGATTACTATAATGTTACACAACTGCATTATGAAAACTGGTGGGGATTAAAAAAAAACTACTCCCTGCATTATGGAATATGGGAGCCTGGTATAAAAACAGCCGCTGAAGCCATTGCCAACACCAACCGCATCATGATGGAACTGAGCGCCATTACGGCACAAGACGCTGTGTTGGATGCTGGCTGCGGTGTTGGCGGTGCAGCAATTTATTTAAGCAGCGTTAAAAATGCACATGTAACCGGCATTACCCTTAGCGAAAAGCAACTTGCTTTTGCAAACAACCTTGCCAAAGAAAAAAACCTTACCGATAATGTATCTTTTCAGTTGATGGATTACACACAAACTACTTTTGCCGATGAAACTTTTGATGTAGTGTGGGCATGTGAGAGTATGACGCATGCTGCAGATAAAGCAGCTTTTATTAAAGAAGCATACCGGCTTTTAAAAAAAGGAGGCAGACTGATTGTTTGCGATTTTTTTCTAAAAGCAGATGATCAGCAGGATAAAAAATCATGGATAAAAAAATGGATGCACACCTGGTTTATTGATGACCTTATATCTTGTAAGCTTTTTACTGAACAACTTAGCAGGTATGGTTTTACTGTAAAGCAAACACCTGATTATACCCGCCAGATTTATAAAACTGCAAAAAAACTTTATTATGCATCCCTGCTGGGGGCCATTCCTGCGGAGTTGTATAATTTTTTCAATCCCGGTGTATCAAAATTTTCAAAAAATCATTACAAGTGTGGTTACTATCAATACAAAGCTTTAAAGGCCGATCTGTGGCGTTACCAAATTGTGTTAGCTGAAAAATAACGGGTGTGAATAAATTGCGTTTTTAAAATAATATTTCTATTTTGCGGCTACGCTTTTATAACGGGCTTTCGTTGCCTCTAAAAAAATAAAGATGTCTCAAACAGCAAACATTAGCATTTATTTACAAGCTGTTGGCGGCCATTTTTTGGGTGCCAATGCTTTTGACCCTGAAAACATTAAAGTAAAATTGAGTTATTCCGGAGGCGATATTGATATGCCTTATTTAGTTACCACCCATTTTACAGATGACGGAAATGTTTCGCCCTATTTTACAGAAGGAGCAAGTTCCTTTATGCCCATCATCACAATACCACAGCCTGCACCTGCAGCGCAGGTTGCTGCGATAAATTTTTTATCTGCCGATTTTACAACCATCGCTGCAAGGGCAACAATCACTTTACCATCCGCTATTGAAATTGCAGATATTGATGTAAGTATTCCTACAACATTGGGCAAATCATTTGCTTTAAAACAACAAATAATACTTAACCCTGCACAACCCGATTATCAGATAATAATACCTGTAGCAGGTTTATTTATTTCAGCGGCAAATGTAACAGGCAGCATTGCTGTTTATGTAAAAATGATGTGTGGATGTCCGGTTACAGCAGGGCCACCAGCTTCGCTTTGGCCTGCAAATGATTTTACCGTGTATGCAAACGTGCTGGATATTACTGGGGCCACAACTCCATATCTTTTAATCTATGCAGCCCATCAAACCGGCAATTCGCTTTTTAGTGCTGCCCTGGAAAACAACCAGGCTCAGATAAGCTCCGTAACTTTTACTGCAATTCAAAAAAGCACAGGTAATTACGGTGTATTTGTGTTTACACCATAATTACTAATTACCTGCGCAGTTTTATACTTTATTACAGTTTAATAACACTGTTGGTGCCACCGTACTCATTCACCAGTTCTTCATCAGCTTCAGTATCGTTAACCCATTCGGTTTTATTTACCAAATACTTAAACTGGTGTTGAGAATCTTTAGGTAAAGATATTTCGGTAGAGAAAGTACCGTCTTTTTTCTTTTTAAGGATGATTGCATTTTCCCAATCGCTGTTAAGGCCCAAAACCTCTACTGTTTCTGCATTTTCGGGTGCAAAGCTAAATTTTACTTTACAGTAATCTTTCGTTTTAAAATACGTTTTCTGAATCATTTTAATTTTTGTTTGGTTATAAAACGGTTATGCCGGTAATGTGTTTACCGGTTCAAACAGCAAAATAAATCGTTAATGGAAAAGCGATGCAGGTAAACCCGCCGCTACGCTTAATACGCATTTTAGTAAAAGGTAACCCATGCCGATCATCAGTATCAGCTACAAAACATGTGCCTTTATTTGTAAATTATAAAAGATAATATTTGTAAATATAAAATCAGGCTGCAACCCTTTGCAAAATAACTTTGCAGGTTATAGATGAAGTTACTTTAACCATATGCTTTTTATGAAGCGGGATGGCAAAATAATCGCCGGCAACCAGTTGGTTTACTTCATCTTCAACAATAATATCGCAGGTGCCCTCAACAACTAAAAAACGCTCATACTCATTATCGTGTACTTCATGTGGTGCATAATCTTTCAGCCATACAATAGCAGTAATGGCTTCGGGCGTGTACCCAATAATTTTTGCAAATACGTCTTCCTTATCTGTAGAAACCATATCGGGCCTGCTTAGCCATTGGTTGTAATCGGCAATGGAAGCGGTTTCCGAAAGCATGGGAGGTGCTGCAGGAGGTTCTCCGTTTTTCAATCTTTCCGTATAATCAATAGTGGCCATTAAAAATGGCTTTATAACAGCATTGGGTTGCAATTTATATGCATCTGCATAAACCTCTACAGTTTGCTGTATGATATCAATTTCAGCCTGTATTGCAAAATGCTCCGCAGCAAGCTTTTCTACCTCCATGCATTCTTCCGCAGAGGCAGTGCCCATCACGTATAGTTCTAAAATTCCACTATCAATATATTTACCAACATTAAACATGTATCTGTTTTCTTTCTACAATTTTTTAAGTAAAGATATTTATTCTCTGCAAAAATAAAGTATTTAAAAAGCATCAGCCGGTTTATTTCCGAAAGCCGGTTATCAGGCTTTTGTTTTATAAGAAAGAGCAACCACAGAGGTTGCCCTTTCAGCCAAAATTAACGATATAAAAAATTATACATATTACTTCTTAGGCATCAATACCGCATCAATTACATAAGTAACGCCATTGCTTGAAATTACATCAGCAATAGTAATATTAGCCATGCCGCCTTTTGCATCATGTACCATCCACTTATTGTCTTTATAATGTATGGTCAGTTCTTCCCCTTGTACGGTCTTTAATTTTTGGCCATCTTTTAAATCGGTAGATTTTAAACCACCGGCTACCACATGGTAAGTAAGAATTTTTGCAAGTGTTGCCTTATTCTCTGGCTTCAATAAATTATCAACAGTACCTGCTGGTAATTTTGTAAAAGCTTCGTTTGTTGGTGCAAATACAGTAAAAGGGCCTGCGCCTTTTAAAGTTTCTACCAAAGATGCAGCTTTAACCGCAGCAACCAGTGTTGTATGATCGGCCGATCCGGCAGCATTATCAACAATATCTTTTGATGGTACCATATTGGCACCGCCAACCATAACACCAGCTTCTTCAACAGGTTTAGCTGGCTCCATTACGGCTGTAGTGGTATCAGCTTTTACTTCTTCTGTTTTAGTATTGGTTTCGTTACAAGCTACAAAAGATACTGTTGTAAAGGCACCTGCCAGCAACAGCGAAAAAAGATTCATTTTCATAAAAATTATGTTTAAAAGTTAAAATATGCAGTAAATACGTATTAAAGAGAGGTTCGGATTCTACAATCCAGATTATTTTTGGAGTTTTCTTAAATTCTAAATTTAATTGCAGCTTTTGGTAATTTGAACAACATAGAAGCATAGAGCCATAGAAAAAACATAGACCTATGTTTTTTTCTATGTTTACTATATCGTAGGTGGTAAATCCGGAAACTTATTAATGCTGGTATCTTTATACAAAAAAATGATGAGGCATGATCAATTTTCCAAAACCGTTGGCGTTCCTCGCAGCATCCAGGTGGCAAAGGTTTCTGATATTTTCCAGTTATTACCTGCGTAATTTTTAGGGCGTGCAATTACATACTTTAAAAATAATTCCACTTCATTGCGCTTTACAGTTTGCATGGCTTCAAATACTTTTTTGCCTTTGTAAATTCCGTCTGCAACCAACTTGTTTTGCTCCGGTATTTGCTGCACCATGGCAGAGCCGGTGTATTGTATATCATGCAGCATCGAATCCAATATGTTTTGCTCATCTTTTTTGGTATTGGTAAAGATGGTGTTACTGTTCATAAAATTATCGCCATACACATTGGTGAATTGTATGGCATGGTTCATCACGTTCAGCAGCAACCCATCATATACATAAGCAATTTTTGTTTTTAGGTAGATTATATCGCCTGCAGATGCCTGTTGCATTTTTTGTAGCCTGATACCAAAATAATAGTATTCGCCTTTTATCAGGTTGCACCTTCCCCAGCCTATCATGGCGGTATCCAGTTCGGTACTGTTTTTATAGGCATGATACAATACGCCCAATTGCTTATCCTTTATTACTGCCGGAAAAGATACAGGTTTAAAAACCTGCACCGCAATGGAGGAATCTGTAAGCACTTTTATGTAATCTGTAATTTTAAATGCAACCAGTTTTTCTGCAGAATCTTTTTGCGCCGTGGCTTTGGTACTTATGAAAAATGAAAGCAGAAAAATAAGTGAAATATACGGTTTGTTTTTTATAAAATAATTGATGAGCATGTTGTATGTGTTGTAGCATTTTTATGCTTTACAAAAATAAAAAGCTTACAACTTTAAACAATACCCACAAAAGGGTATTTAAAAAGAAATGTTGATACCCCATTTAAATGCCCAGTTGTAGGAGCTTTTGGGCAAGGCATAATAGCCATAGCGGTAAAAAACGCCGCCGCCTACGCCAATATAAACCAATGAAAAAAGACTGCGGCGGTAAATATTTTTTATCATCACCCCCGATTCAAACAAACCTTTTTCAGGCACTTTATAAGCAAGTAATTTATGTGAAGGGGCATTGCTCAGACTGCCATAACTGATGGCCTGCACCAGGTAAACTTCGGGCCTGAACGATAAATTTTCTGGTTTAAAAAGCAGGTTGCCAAAATTATGCTCTACAAATAAACTGGCGGTACTGCTGGCTGCAAATTCGTACAGGCCAACGGTTTGAAAGTGATCGGGAACATAGGCACTCACTCTCCCTGCTTTTGTTGCCCTGCCATTAAACAAATATGAGTATGGCACATCACCCCAAAGCTGACCAGCTTCCAAACGGAAAGATGTTTTACCCAATTTTTTAAAAAGAAAACTATGATTAAAACGCAACGCAAGTTTTGTGTAATCCAACTCGCCGTTAAAAACATTTTTTAAACCTTTTGAAATTTGAACAAGCAATTCAGTTGTTGCAGGTTTGGTACGCAACTTTGCTCTGCCCATTCTGGTATAGCTTTCGCCCTTGGTAAGCCGGAAGCCAATACCCAGTTCTGTGTTTTTATAACTGCTTAAACTGTTGCTGCCATTCTCAAATTCATAATCATACTTTGCAGGGTTACGGGTTTCATTCAGCATCCAGATATCGGTTTGTATTGCAGGACGGATTTTGGTGCTGAAATTTATTTTAAACTGCTCAACACTATCAAAACGTGACCGTTGAAAATTGCGAAGTGATTGGTTTGAAAAAACAGAGCCGTTGCGTACAAAATAATCAACATTGCCAGGCTCGGCAATATCACGGCTGTAATCAAGCCTCAAAGTTGTATTTGTTCTTTGCTGCAGGTTTAGCTGCAGGTTGCCACCATATTTAAAAGCTTTATCCCGCAACCCATAACCTGCAAAACCGCCAACAGAAACCCATTTGCTAAACAATGGATTTGTTTGCAAACCGGCACCAATTCTAAAGCTTTCGTATTTGTTGATGCCGGAAAGGATGTACTTAAAAGGAATATCAACTTTACCAACCGGAATACCTTCGATGGAAAGTATCTGAAAAGCCTTGTTCACTTTTTCGATCATGTTGCGGTATTTTGCCGGCAGCAATTCGTAGGTTTCGTAAGTAATTTTTCCTTTATCATTAAGCGAATCTGTACGCATTCTGCGCCAGGTTGTATCGGCTCTTTTGCCCGCCAGTGGCTGATATTCGAGTTTTACATCCGAAAAATCGGCCCTGGTAAAAGTTTTACTAAAATCTACATTGGTAATATAACTGCGACAATCCCAAAAAAGTAAAACAGAATCGCTACGCAGATCTTTTTGCGAAAGTGTACTGTTTAATTGCTGTGGAAACCATTTGCCTTTTACCCGTTCGTATTTTTGCTGCAGCCTGAAGGTGAATATCATTCCTTTTTCATCTGATGGAGAAACAATAATATTTTCAATGGCATAACCATCTGAATTAATGTAGAGCAATCCCTTTAAGCCTTTAAAATTTTTGCCTGCTCTGGGTTCAAAACTAATAATGTAAGTAGTATCTTTTTCATGGGGGATGCGTTCCTTAAGTCGGAATTTATACATGTTAATGCTGCCTTCAATTACGGGGCTCACAAAACTTACATTGTTCATCACCAGGTAATCTTTGTAAAAACCAAAGGGTTGAAAATCGGCAGTGGTTACACCAAAAGTTGCATTTTTTAAACCCGAAAACTTTGTTGCCAGAACAGTTTCTTTTGTTTGCCCCGGAAACTTATAAATGCGTTCGGTATAAGATTCTGTGAGCATCAAATAATTTTCTTTAAATCGTTTGCCCAACTGGCTTCCCAGGCTTTTGCCTGATGTATCTTTTGCAGCCTTTACTACTTTGTTCATCTGGGTATTTAACTGCTCCATCTGCGGTGCAGTGCTTTTTTGCTTTTGTTTGGTAGTATCTTTCTTATTTCCGTTACCGTTCCAAAAACGTTCGCCACCGGCCAAAGCAGCAATGGTGTATGCATTGTATTTAAAAGTGGGTTGCTGCTCGGGGTCGTTATTTTTTTTATTTCGCTGCAATAATTTAATGATGCGGTGTGCAGGATTTTCGTTGGTAGAGATCACCACATTTTCAAGCTGCCCATCTGCAGGCTCAATAAATATTGAAACCGATTCTTTTGTTTTTTCAATTCGATATTCTTTGGGTTTGTAACCAATATAACTGATGAGTAAAAAAGCATCAGCAGGTAATTTACTAAAAGAGAAATGGCCATCAATATCAGTAACTGTTCCATTGGTAGTTCCTTTAAGCGTAACGCTTACAAATGCAAGTGGTGCTTTTGTAGTAGCATCATAAATAATTCCGGTAATGGCCGTGGCTTGGGCAAATATCAGTGACGGAAGCAATAAAAAAGGTAAAAGTACAAATAGCTTCCGCAGCATCATAATTAATTATCAGATCAGTAATAAGGTTATCAAACTAACGAGATTTAGACTGCTGCAGATTTAATCAAAACTACATGGTTTACAGCTTGGTTTAAACATATAAGGTCCGCCGGGCGGCAAACTTTATAGGTTTGGCCACAGGTTCACTGCATCGAAATCCATTTTAAACAAACAGGTTTTCCTACATCAATCCTGTTGCCGGTATCAGTTAAAAAACCTGTTTCTTTATCAATTTTAAATACAACAATTGTATCGCTGTTTTGGTTGGCTACCAGCAAAAAATTTCCGGTGGGGTCAAAATTAAAATTGCGGGGCGTTTTACCCAGGGTAGATTGATGGCCCACAAGCGATAACTTTCCGTTTTTTTTATTGATGCTGAAAATGGCAATGGTATTGGATTCTGCACGGTTGGATGCGTATAAAAATTTACCATCGTGCGTTACATGAATATCGGCACTGCCTGCAAAACTGGTATCGCCGCCAGGCATAGTACTTATCCGTTGCTTTAATTTTAGCTTGCCGTTTTTGTATTTATAAGTTACTACGGTACCGCTCAATTCTTCTATCAAATAAGCATATTTATTTTGAGTATCGAAACAAATATGCCTTGGTCCGGCACCAGCCTCCGAAGCTGCAAATGGTTGTTTGGCTGGTGTAAGTTTTCCTGTTTTTTCATCAAAAGCATAAATCATTACTTTATCAATTCCCAAATCAGGCACAAAAAGAAAACGATTATCTGGCGAAAAAAAAGTGCAGTGTACATGTGGGGATGTTTGTCTGGTTTTATTAGGACCAGCACCTTCATGTTTTATAATTGTGGTAGCCGCACCCAAACTGCCATTTGCTACCACAGGTAATATAGATAAACTGCCGCTTGTATAATTACCAGCCACAACCCATTTGCCGGTTTTATCTACACTTACATAACAGGGATGATCGCCGCCGGTTGGCTGGCGGTTTAAAAAACTAAGCGTTCCGGTTTTTTTGTTAAAAGAAAAAGCAGTTATCTCTCCACCCTTACCATTGTTTGCTGCATCTTCCTCTACCGAATAAACAAATTGCTCATCGGGCGATACCGCCACAAAAGATGGATTGGAAATTTTTACATGGCTTACTTCTTTAGCCGACCCATTGCTGCTGTTGAAGCTGTACACATAAATTCCTTCGCTTTTGCCCGAAGTGTAAGTGCCCATTATCAGGTAAGATTGCTGTTGTGCATTTGCAAACAGGCAACATAAAAAAACAGATATGGATAATACAATTTTTTGTTTCATGTTTGTAATATACTAAAGGATGGCAAGATTACAATAAGGCCGTTTTGTAACTATGCCCAAAAATAAAAAGATGCGATAAGAATATGACAATTACAGAATTAAAAGAAACTATTGAGAAAATTGAAGGGCAGTTTAAAAATGCCGATGTGCTTAATTCAAGAGCGGTATCAAACATGCGCAAAGAGCTTTTTGAAAACTTTAAACTAACCAGTTTTACCAACAGCCAGGAGCGGCAGGAAAACTGGAACCAACTGCAATTGCTGCTGGATGCATTAAAAGATAAGCAGGTTTTACTTGATAAAGAAAGTGAAAAATTTGCTGCAGAGGCCGAAGCACAGATTGATAAAATAAAAGAAATATTGGGAGATGAAGCTACTGCATTTACTAAAGAAGAAATTGAAGTAATTAAAAAGCAGGTATCTGAAACTGCCGAATTCATCAGGCAAAGCAACTGGCCCAACAAAGAACGCAGAACTGCAGCCTGGGACAGATTTAAGGAATACCGTGAAATACTAAAATCGAAAGAAGATATTTTTTACAACCAGCTTCGGGAGGACAGGACTCGCCAGGCCGAGCAATCAGCTTCCCTAACACAGGCGGTGCTATATGCTGTAAGGGCTTGTCATCCGGATGCTGCTGATGAAAAACTTTTAGATATTGGGATTACAATTGCAGCACTTAAAAAGGAAGCTTTAAATAATGTGGCAACATATGAACCACAGCAAAGCGATTTAGGCATTGAAGAAACCAAAACTAAAAATCCCCTTAAAACAAAATCAGAAGGTTTAAGAGACCTGCGGAAATTTATAATTGAAAACAGGGATGGTATAACACGTGAAGACAAACAACAAATTTTTGCTGCCATTGATGAAGTGCAGATTTACCTGGACAAAGCATGGACATTACATAAAGAAGAATTGCAACAAAAAAAGAACGAATGGGAAGAAAGACAAAAGCAAAATGAAGTAAAGCACACAGAATGGAAACAGAAACAAAATGATTTTTTAACCAAGCAGGAAGACAGGCTGGCAAAGCAATACGCCTTTAAAGAAAAACTGGCAGTTGTGTACGAAAAGCAGAATGCTTTTTGGGAACGATCAGAGAAAAGAATTATTAATCAGCAGGATTATATTAAGCAGTTGCAGGTACAATTAAACAATCTGGAAGATAAATATGCCATAACTACCGATAGCAAATACAGGGAAAAAATAGCTGAATGGATAAAAGGGAAATACGATAAAATTGAAGAAGTAGAAACTGATATTAAAGAACTGGAAGAAAAGATAAACGATGCAAAAAAAAATATTGAAGAACTGCCCGGCCGCATGGGTGAGGTGGATAAAAGTATTGAAGAAATTCAGCAAAAAATAATTGAAGTAAAGCAAAATCTGCTGGGCTAAAAACACAGCCTTAGCCGCCGGGTGCTTTAAAATCAGGGTTATCAAACATTGATTTGTTGAACAGATAATATTTGCCATCCCGGTTATTGCGCCAGTAGCGATGCCCTTCCAAATCATAATAATACCTGCCATCCACACTCCTTTTAGCAACCTTATCGTTTACAGTTATTACTTTGGCAACGCCGGTTTTAATGGTTGGCTTTTTTGCAGGTTTTGCAGGTGCGTTTTCGGTTTTAGGGGCAGCAGCAGTTGTTGGGACTGTTTTTTTACTACAGCTAACGGCCGCAATAAGTATAAAAAAGCCTGTGCTTATGATTATTTTTCGCATCTTTCATTTTTATTTTACAATCAAAAACTTTACCAGATTTAATTGAGACTCAGATTTTAATATTGAGTATAATTTAAAACGCATTAGAGAAAACAGCAACACACAATAGATTTAACAGATAAAGACCATATTACAAGCTAAATTATTTTTACTGCAACCCTTTTACCACTAACCCCGTTTATATAAATTAATAAGTGTTTATTGATAAGAGATACCAACTGCCGCTTCTTTTCAGTAATTTAACTGGCAGGCAAATAGAAAATTGTTTTAAAGTAATTTGGAAAGTTTAAACCGAATATTAACTGGCTGTTTTAACAGGGAGCATAAGTTCCAAAAACTACTTTACGAAAAGTACTATGGCTTTGCCTTAAAAACTGTATTCCGGTACATATACCGGTACGATATTGCTGTGGATGTAGTGAACGACGGCTTTATAAAATTTTTTACCAAAATTCAGCAATTTAAAACCGGCATTGATGTAGATACTGAAAAGATGCTTGCAGGTTATTTAAAAAGAATTATGATTAACACAGCCATTGACGAACTGCGCAAAGGTAAAATGGCACCCGAAATTGGCGGCATACCCGATACGGTTTGGGATATACCCGACAATAGTGAAAACGCCGAACAGATGTTACTTTACAAAGAAATAATTGTGCTTATAAAAGAACTGGCACCACAATACCGGGCAGTTTTTAACTTGTATGTAATTGATGGATATAACCATCTGGAAATAGCCGACATGCTTAAAATTCCGGTTGGCACATCAAAGTCGTGTTTATCACGTGCAAGAATTTTATTACAAAACAATATTAAAAAAGCTGAAGACGCATTATTATGCCGAATTTAAATAACGATATGGATGAACTTTTTGAGAAAGCAGCAGAAAATTATCCGCTCAAAATCAATACAGGTAATTTTGATGACCTGATGCCATTTATTGGTGCACAGGCAACTACAGTTACAAAGACTGCAATGCTGAAAGGAAAGCGCAAAACTGCACTTTTGTTAATCGCCTTCTTTCTCACATCTATATTGGCAGTAACCTATTTTTTTAGTGAGAAGAATAATAAAACTGCAAATGATAAATCAGTATCAAAAAATATAATACATCTTTCATCTCAAAACAATATTGCAAAACAAGCTGATAAAAATACTGATGCAGTAGCTGCTGATAATGCAGTAACAGAAAATATAGAAGATCTACCAGAAAATATTTTTGAACCAAGACGTATAGGCTATAATGTGAAAGGAAAAACGATTACAAATATTTTACAGCCAGGTGCAGTTACCGATGATGTGAATGGAAATGAAAGTAGCAGCATTGATGAGCAAGAAGCACTTAATAAAACTGAAAGTGAAAAACCTAAGCAACCAGTACAAACTGCTGCAGCAGTAAATATCGAAGCCAAAAAAGAAATTATTGTTAAGCCCGCTACAAAAAATAAATCAGAGCAAGAAGAAAAGAAAACTGCAAATGATAAAAAGAAAAACAGACCAGGTTTTTATTTTGGCACTGCAGCCGGTGTAGAACTTAATCAGGTTAAAACGCAGGATATGACCAAGGCCGGCTTTAACGGAGGAGTAATTTTAGGGGTACAACTAAATAAAAAAATAGCTGTAGAAACGGGTGTACAACTATCGCAAAAAAAATACTACAGCGATGGTAAATATTTTAAACCAAAAACCGGTTCAATGCCTGCAAATATGAATGTGAGCAGTTTACAATCAACCAGCACCATTATTGAAATACCCGTTTCGGTAAAATACAATTTTTCAAAAAAGAAAAATACGCTTTATGGTAAGGCAGGTCTATCATCTTACATAATGACAAAAGAGAGCAACAATTACCAGGCTGTTGTTAGCGGACAACAACAGCAGGTAAACAGCACCTATAAAGCAAATAAAGCTTACCTGGCATCGGATGTAAGGATTAGTGCAGGCTATCAGCATGGCTTAAATAAAAAATTAAACATGCGGGTAGAACCATACATTCAAATTCCGTTAAAAGGCATTGGCGTTGGCTCATTGCCGGTAACCACCACCGGTTTGCAGATTGTACTAACAAGAAACTGATAATTTTAATAAATTTATTTTACCCGGCTGCAAAAATTGCAGCCGGTTTTTTATACTGTTTTAACGAAAAAAATATCAGTTATTGCAACCCCTGCTTTTGTTTTGCGTATATATTATTGTGATGTGCTTAAAAATAAAAATCATTTCTATACAATACAACATGAAAAAAATCACTGTCGTTTTAATATTTTGCAGCCTGTGTCTTTCATCTTGCAAAAAAGAAAACACTACGCCGGAAAGTGCAAATGAAAGCTTGCCAATATCAGTTACCATACTTGCAACCGGTAATTTTGTTGGCAGCTCTCACTCAGCCAGCGGCACTGCAAAAATTGTAAAAGACAGTGCCAACAGGCTTTACCTGGTTGTTGAAAATTTCAGAACTGCCGCCGGGCCCGATTTAAGAATGTTGGTTTCGCCAGATAAAACTGCCAGCATAAATCAAGAACTGGGTTTGTTAAAGGCCGCAAGTGGTAATTTTTCTTATCAATTAGATGCAACTTTTAATTACAAAACTAATAGCCACGTTTTAATCTGGTGCAAACAATACTCCGTTTTATTTGGCTATGCTGTTATGCAATAAACTCTTTTTGTCCCATTTTTAAATCTTATAATCTTTAAGTGATACTTAAAAATCCCAAAATATTCCGGGGATAAATCGCTACGCCCTTCATTTAATATTTAAGTACAACACATTTCCAATCCCTGCTGATATTAAAATATTCATCCTGTAGAAAACCAACATCATTGTAAACAAAAAAACAAAAATTATGAAAAAATTAAAACAAATGGTAGCATTGACTTTAGCAGTATTAACTTTTACCGCCTGCCAGAAAGATGCAAAAAATTTATCCTATGCAGCAGAAGAAACTGCAAAATTAAATGCTCAACAGAACTTTGCAAAATCTGAAGAAGGCGGCGCAAATTTTGGGGGCGGCAACAAACATGTATATACTTTAAGTAACCAGGTAAGCGGTAATGCTGTAGTGGTTTACAACAGGGCGGGCAATGGAATGCTTACCTACAGTGCATCTTATGCTACCGGAGGCACAGGTACCGGCGGCGGCTTAGGCAACCAGGGTGCAATAATTATGGGTGGCGATGATGATGACGATGATATTTTGCTGGCAGTAAACCCGGGCAGCAACAGCATTTCATCTTTTAAAATTTCGGGCGGTGGTTTAAATTTAAAATCAACAGTTGGTTCAGGTGGTTTGCGTCCGGTTAGTATTGCACAGCATGATAATATTGTGTATGTTTTAAACGGCGGAGGCACCAATAACATTTCGGGTTTTAAACTTAAAGAAAATGGTATGCTTGAACCTATAGCAAATTCTACCAGGCCGTTGAGTGCAGCAAGCACAGGCCCGGCGCAGGTATCATTTATTAACGATGGAAGGGTTTTGGTAGTTACAGAAAAGGGCACCAACAAAATTATTACCTACACGGTTAATGAATGGGGCATGCCGGGTACAATGAACAGCATCACATCATCAAGTCCAACACCATTTGGCTTTGCCGGCGCAGATGAAAACAAAATTTTTGTTTCAGAAGCTGTGGGCGGTGCACCTGGCGCCAGTGTACTTTCATCTTACCGCATCAGCAACAATGGCAACATTACATTGGTGCAGGGCTCAGTAGGTGCAGGCCAAAGTGCCGCCTGCTGGGTTGTAATTACCGGCAACGGCAAGTATGCATATACCACAAATACTGCCAGCAATAATGTTACAAATTTTAATGTAAATACCAACTCGGGCAGCATCAATGTAAATACTGCTATTGCCGCCACAACCGGCATGGGGCCTATTGATGCAGCGTTGAGCAACAATTCAAAATACCTGTACATTTTAAATGCCGGCAGCCATACTATTGGTGTGTATGCTGTTGCAGGCAACGGCGGTTTAAGTTTACAGCAAACTGTAACCGGTGTGCCAGCAGGTGCTACAGGGCTTACTGCCAGATAGCAATTGTATTTTTTTATAGGAGGCTGTTTTAAAAAGACAGCCTCTTCTTATTTTAATATTGCCAGCAAATTTGTATTATTTAAAAAAAAGAGATTGTGGTTGTAAATAAGCTAAACTATTAAAATCGATAATGATTTGTATTTTACAGCTTAAAAAACAGATTCTGAAAAATACTCCTTTTGATAAGATAGAAGATACTACCCTATCCTATTGATTAGTAAAGTTTTTGTTAAACAAAAAATTAACTGGTAAACTATGTAGCATTTCAACCATCTTACAGTTGATAAAAAAATATAATTATGCAAAAAATAGTATTCGCAATATGCTTTTCGGTTTTACTAACTGCAACAGGCTTTGCTCAAAACAGTACCACCTATCCGGTTGTTGTAAGTTTTAACAGCATGTGCTGCGGTGTACCATCCAACGAGCCGTTAATGAAATTTATAAAAACTTATAAAAAGCAATACAAAATAAAAAAGATAGCTGTTGACAGCATTGGCCCAATGGGTAAAGAAGGCGAATATTATCTTGCATTCCGTTTAAAAGAATTAAGCAAAACGCAAAAGATAAAGTTTATTCAGCAGCTTAAAAAAATTACACCCACTATGAAGGATCAGGGATCGGCAGATATAAAAGAGAATGAAACGGTTAACAAGGCAGATCTTTCATCCCGTACTGCAATTACTACACTTAAGTTGTAATCATCTGGTGTTCATATAGTCAATTGACTGCTGACAGTATTATTAATATTAGCTTTACTATCAATAAAAATCACACCAGCACTTAAAAAATTACATGATAGAACAGACAGAAATGATTGTTACCAAATGGTATTTTCATCTTTCAAACCTCAGCAACAATATTGGGCATTTAACCAATAGCACTACCATTGATGTAATGCAGAAAAGAAATGCTATAAAAAAAGGTATAGCCTGCAGGTTAAATTGCAGTTTTACAAATGGCAAAGAACCAATATTGGATTATACAGCCGAGCATTCGTATGTAATAGACTTTGATGAAATTATTGATAAGCCAGAACTGCTAAAAATGTTCCGCAACAGTTTTACGAATTTTGAAGAAAAATTTGAATTAAGAAAACTGGGCACCGTTTTACAAAATGAAAAGTTGCGACCGCTTGATGAAGCAGTTATAGATCTGGATACCATACTCCCGCTATTGATTTGACAAAATGTATATTTTTTACTGCTTTTTTGAATTGCCGGTTTCAGTTTAGTAAACTTAGTCAAAGTATTATAACATTTATGCAGAAAATTATATGCCCTATATTCGTATGCCCTTTTAAAGCATTTTTTAAATCACAAATATGCCGGCATTAAAAAAGAAACAGGATTATATTTCGTGGGATGAATATTTTATGGGCGTAGCCTTATTGAGTGCCCGCCGCAGTAAAGACCCAAATACACAGGTTGGTGCCTGCATTGTAAACGATAAAAACAAAATTGTGGGAGCCGGTTACAACGGCCTGCCCATGGGTTGCGATGATGATGAATTTCCGTGGGAGAAGCAAGGCGATTTTCTGCAGACAAAATACCCCTACATCTGTCATGCGGAGTTAAATGCAATTTTAAATAATATTGGTATGGATTTGCAGGGCTGCAAAATTTACACAGCCTTGTTTCCTTGCAATGAATGTACAAAAGCAATCATTCAATCGGGTATTGCCGAAGTTATTTACCTGTCTGATAAATATGCAGGAAGTGATACCGCCATAGCATCGAGACTGATGCTTGATAAAGCCGGTATTAATTGCCGTAAAGTACTTACCGGCAACAGCAGCATAACCTTATCTTTTAATGAGGCTGATGTTTAATTTTTTATTACAATAAATATCATGCTAAATTTTTTATATTGATACAAAAACTAAGCAAAATTAATACCCTGTTATTACATCTATAATTATAAATACCCCATAAAAAAATTACCTGCATTGGAGTTTTTATAATTTTATCATTTTTCTATTTGCCGGTGCAATTCCGGTTTATGCCTGCAGGCTAAAATGAAAGAGAATTATTTCTTACTACACACCTACCAATACTTCAGAAACTAAATTGGTGATAAATATTGATTAAAACATAAATACTGATACCTATCAAGTCTTAAAATTAAAGCCCCCTGAACCGGAGGCTTTAATTTTGGCTGCCCTTGCTGGTATAAAAAAAACCTTCATTACTGAAGGTTTTTCACAGGGGATAAACTTAACTCATGCTTGAATTACTTGGGTTTCATGTGGATACGCTGGATAAGGTTTTTATTTGGATAGATGGATATTTAACACTACAAAGATGCAGCAGTTAATAAACAGGATTTGTAATACATTATAGCAATATTTTGTAGAAATTTTACGAGGGTTTATCAAATTGTTTAGGATTATGTTTTTTGTAAATGATGAATTTAAGGTTGACTACCCAGGCGTTAATGCAAACAGCCTAAGGCCATTTTATTTGAAATGAAATTGATTTTTACATTTTTATGCCGAACTATTATTTACAACTGCGTTGATAATCTGTGTAATTCAACTAATAAAAATGGCAAAACACATTTTATCTAAACAGGTATAAATACCTGTTACCTGATATAAGATTAGGTATTAATACGTTTTTAAAACTTAAAACTATCTTGGATATTTGATAAATTATTATAATAAAGTTCAAAAATTTATATCCTGCCTGCAACCTGTTGGTTAATTAATTGACCCGGATTGAAGTACAACCTTACCTATTGAATTCAGGAATTGTTTAGGTATTAATATCTTATATCCTAACGATAATACCCCTCTCTGATCTTCCATAAGATGAATTTTATAAGAATTTTACGTAAAATCCTCTAATTAAATCCCGTGCTTTAACGGTTGTTTAAATTTTTTAATAACAGCAACTTTGTAAGGAGTAGTTATTTAAAAATTAAGCTTTCAAAATGTACAAAGCTATATAAATAGCTGTGACAGAAAACTTACTGCATACTACAAATATCAGCTACTTGTACCTGAGGTTAGCTTTATTTAAACGTAGCTGAATGCCTATGTTATTCAGTATTATAAATCCAATTATTTTATGCTGTTCAATATTACCAGTAATCAAAAATTAAATCTTCGCTGCTAAAACTGTGAAGATCATTATTAACAATTTAAACTTAAAATTATGGCAAAATTAAGAAAAGCAGTACCTAAAAAACCAGCAGGTGCTGCCAATGAAAACGCACATGTTTCATCTTCCATGGACGACCTGATACTTGCTGCAGCTGCAGCAGGCGGAAGTAGCAACCTGGAAACCGGACGTTTTATTGTAACGTTAAAAGAAGGTGCAGGTAAAAAAGGCCTTGACTCTTTTAGTACAAAAGGAATGCGCATGGCAGACTCAAGAGATTTTAAAACGAATGCGGTTGAGCTGGAAAGCCTTGGAGATGCAGACGGCCTGTATTTTGATGAAATTGGCTGTGCTGTTATTGGTGGTGGCGCAGCAAAGGCACGCAGCATGAGCGCACAAATGGAGATTGCTTCCGACAGTCCGATTTCTATTATTGAACCTGAATATTTTGCTTTCGCTTCCGGCGATTCTTCCGAATTTCTGCGGGGTTTTTTAAAAGCAACAGAAGTAATTTCTAAGGAAATAGGTGCAACCGGGGAACAAGAGGAAGAAAGCGAAGATGAAGGTACATTGGTACTTGGCAATACCTGGGGCTTGGGTGCATGCAGGGTTACAACAAGCCCACGCAGTGGAGTAGGTATTAAAGTGGCTGTATTGGATACAGGCATGTTTCTTACCCATCCTGATTTTTTGGGTCGTCCTATTATTGGCCAATCATTTATTGCTGGCCAACCCGTTATGGATGGTAATGGCCATGGCACACATTGCATTGGCACTGCCTGTGGTCCTAAAACTCCTCCCGGAGTAATACAGCGATATGGTATTGGTTGGAGGGCAAATATTTTTGCTGGCAAAGTGTTGAGTAATTCCGGTTCAGGTTCAACTGGAACCGTACTTGCCGGAATGAACTGGGCAATTGCAAACAGATGCCAGGTAATATCTATGTCTCTAGGTTCATCATCTCCTGTGCAGGCTGCATATACCGCAGCTGGCCAGGCTGCGTTAAATAATGGTTGCCTTATTATTGCCGCTGCCGGAAATGTGGCTGGTGCACCAACCGGAGCTCCTGCCAATTCACCTACTATTATGGCAGTTGCAGCACTCAATCAAAACCTTACCCCGGCTAACTTCTCTAGCCAGGGTAAAATAGAAATTGCCGGACCAGGTGTTGGTGTTTTCTCATCGTGGTTAATGCCGCAACGCTATAATACCATCAGTGGTACAAGTATGGCTACACCGCATGTTGCCGGATGTGCAGCTTTGTGGGCAGAAACCAGCCCTAACCTGAGGGGAATGAACCTTTGGAGAAAGCTGATTGCAACTGCAAGGCCACTGCCTTTTCCGCGTAACCGGGTTGGATCTGGTTTGGTACAGGCTCCGCAGATTTAAAAAAACGTATCTTTATAGTACCCGTTGTATAATTTTATGCAGCGGGTACATTTTTGTAAAGGAGGAATTTATTATGGCAGCAAAAAAAAAGTGGCTCATTACTTTATCAGGCGATCGTTCAATGAGTGCTGTAAAAAAAGATATTACAGCACTTGGTTTTGATGTTACCCAGGTTTTTAAGGAAATAGGTAGTATTACCGGTTCAGGTGGCGATGCTGTTGCAAAAAAAATCCGCAGCATTTCCGGCATAAGCGATGTATCTGAAGAACCGGGTGAATTCAACATCGGAAATCCAGACTCGCCTGTTACCTGGTAAAAAATACTATTTGCCAAAACAGTGAATGATTTTATTATCCTCATTTAATAACTGAGGATGGTAACATTCTGTTTGCAAGGTTTCGTTTTTCGTCAACTAGGCTAGTATCTTCACAAACCACTCCCCAAAATCTCCGCAACAATAAAAGCTCCACAATGGTATGCCGTACAAGTGAGTGACACAACGATGCTGACCATAGCTGCTGTTTTTGTTCGGCTAAAAAGAATGGCTTTTTAGCCGATTTGACTAATCCTTCTTTTGCTTACGTGCATTTATTAGAAGCACTTCATCTACTAATCCATATTCTTTTGCTTCGGTAGAAGTCATCCATTTATCTCTTTGGCAATCTTCGGCAATTCTTTCAACAGTTTGCCCGGTATGCAAAGAAATAATACTGTATAATTCGTGCTTCACTTTTTTAACTTCATTCACTGTAATTTCTACATCACTCGCCTGGCCCATTGCGCCTGCGCTTGGCTGGTGCATCATGATGCGGCTGTGTTTAAGAGCGGTTCTTTTTCCTTTTGCTCCTGCACACATTAATACCTGCCCCATACTTGCAGCCATACCGGTGCAAATTGTTGCAATATCAGGTGTAATAAATTGCATGGTATCGTACATACCCAAGCCTGCGTAAACGCCACCACCTGGACAGT
>JAYURR010000027.1:0-6386 GCA_043756605.1 Chitinophagaceae bacterium | reverse complement strand
CTTGGTAATATATTGTTTGCAACACTATAATACCTAACCTGGAACTGGCCACTGTTAGGATTAGGATAGATGAAGCATTTGCCGCTGGCAGAATCTTTAACAAGGGCGCTGTTTGATGTACTGGTACATCCGTTAACATCGGTAACACGCAAACTGTAAAGACCCATACCATCCACATCCACCCTCAGTGTGCCGGTACCTATACCGCTTAACACACCTGCAGATGAACTCGTTAACACCACACCATCACGTATCCAGGTGTAGCCGCCTGTAGGTGCCGGTGCATTGGGTGTAACTGTTGATGTTAAGGTGGCCGTCATACCAGGCATTAAAGCACTGTACACCGGTGCAATGGTAACAACCGGTAATGGATTAACGGTAAGTATTGCATTGAGTGAAGTAGCAGCCGCACATGGTGCAGCACCGTTAATAATAACACGGTATTGATAACCACTCATACTCACCGGTGGTGCCGTAATGGTTAAGGTTGCTGTAGTAGCACCGCTGTAAACACCGCCATTGGTTATGTTTGTCCATGGTGGGTTACCATTGTTGGTACTAACCTGCCATTGGTAAGTAAACGGACCACTACCACCTGCTGCCACAGTAAATGTTGCTACCTTATCGGTACAAATGGTTTGGTTAACCGGTTGTAAGGTAACCGTTGTTGGCTGGTTAACGGTTACAGTAACCGTTCTGGCCGGCGACTGACAGGTACCCGGGCCCGATACCAGGAAGGTAACGGTACCGTTAAAGTTCCTTGGATTGTTTACCGGTGTACCAGGAGCGGCAGGGCCACCCCATCCTACATTACCGCCGGTAATGATATCACAGCCATTGCTTGTATAAGTAACTGTTGTTGCCGCACCATTGGTATAAGCAGGGAAGGTTGCTCCTGTAAAATCCAATGCGATGGCATAAGTGGCACCTGCAGGCACTGGCAGTGTTAATCCTGTAAGTACCGGGTTTAAGGTGTTGGCTGTAACGTTCACGTTAGCCGTTCCAAACTGTGTCCAGCCATTGGCTGCACTGATCGGTCCGGGAGCGCCGGCATTACCTCCGGGTTTGTAGAACACCCTTGCAGTAACTGCACCAGAACCAAAGGCATTGCTCGATATACCGGCAAAGGTTACCGGGAAGGCATTGTTGTTTCTTACATTGAACGATACCAGGTTATTACCATTGCCTCCTGCCATTGGTGTTGCAGGAACGGCAGAGAAGTTAATTACATTATTTACTGTTACCTGATAGGTATAAACACCAGCTGGTGTTGGCCTTGTCCATACGGAATCAACTCCGGTGCCGGCAACATAAGGTATCAGCGCTGCTGCATCAGAGAATAATCCCGCTGCAGGGGTCCACACGGCAGGGCTTGCAACAACTCCACATACATAGGTTAAATCAATACACCAGGAGGTAAGCGTACCCTGATCTCCACCAAAAGCATCAACCATGGCCAGTGTCCAGATACCGTTTGGTGTACTGTACAAAGGTGCCCAGGTAGTGGTGGTGGGCGCAAATCCGGTAGGGCCCGAAGGCGGCGCTGCTGCTGTAGAAGCATCGGCCCGGAAGGTTCCTGTATAAGGATTGGTTCCGGAACTTAATGCTGCCGTACCTGTTGAACTTATTTTAGTATTTACAAAACCTGTGGTAGCTCCGGTACCACCTGTGTTAGACAGGTAGTAATCCAGGTTTAATATCTGACCATTAGGTGCTCTTAATGCGATAGCAATATCACCATCCCAGGTATGGTTTATATTGAAGGTTACCGACATGTTAGATATGTTACAGCCTGCAGGAACACCCGACACAGTCAGATTGCTGGTTGAACCTGAAGCGGTTGCATCCGGTATCACCACACTGATAGGACCTGAACAGATCTGAAGTGATGCAGAAGTTGAAGAGGAACTCTTCAGCTTAACAGCCGGATCTCCCAAACACATAACCACAGGGTTAGGTGTTACAGTTGGTGCCGGTGGTGTATAGTTTACCAATGCCGTTGCCGTACCCACACAACCGGTTGCCACATTGGTAGCTGTTACCGTGTAGATGGTTTGTGTAGTTGGTGCAGCATAAACGGTTGCAAGGTTTTGTCCTGTATAAGCACCCGTACCATTTGGCAGGGTAAATAATCCTGTTACCGGAGACCATACATAGCTAAGCGTTGGTAATGGACCTGAACCCGGTGTGCTGTAATTAACTGTTATTGACCAGTTGGTTAAAGTACCAAAATCAGTACCAACCCTGTCGCCCATAGCCAGTGTCCATACACCATTTACATCCGTTGGTGCCGGATAAAGGGCTCCCCAGGTAGTTACTGTTTGTATAAAACCTATCGGGCCACGGCCTGCACGGGCCTCGGCTGCAAACGTACCGGTACGTGGGTCAGGAGCTCCGCTGATGGTTGTTCCACCCAGTGAACTGAAAGCGGTATTAATAAAATCATTACCGGCATTACCACCAGTACCACCATTCAATCCTGCTACCAGGTTTAATATGGTATTGTTAGGTGCCCGCAGGTTTACATCCACATCACCTACCCAGGTATGGTTAATGTTCATATTTACCCTAACCTCGGTAATAGTAGCATTGGCTGGTATACCGCCAACCGTCAGGTTAGAGGTAGCCGCCACATTGGTTGCATCAGGAATAGGTACACTGATCGTTCCTGAATTTACAGCCACTGATCCGGGTACCGGTGTAGGTAACTGCGTAACCGTTAAAGCAGTTCCACTGATACCTGCAACACCACCACAACTAACAGGCGGTGTAACTACAAGGTTTGGTAATGGATTTACTGTTAAGGTTACACAATTGGATATGTTGGCATTGTTGATTGCCGCACAGGTGCCGCTTACAACAAGACGATATCCATAACCATTCATAGTACCGTTCACCGGCGAAATAGTTAATACCGGACCATTTACACCTGAATAAGGAGGAAGATTGGTCAGATTGGTCCATGGACCGGCACAACCTGCTGTACTTACCTGCCATTGATAGGTAAGGCCTGTACCGGTTGCTGCAGCTGTAAAGGTGGCTGTAGTTCCCGAACAGTTTACAGCACTGGTTGGTTGCGTGGTAACCGTTGGACGTTTGTTAACCGTTATGGTAATATTTGCTGATGCCTGACAACCACCTGGTACCGTTGTACGGGTTACCGTGTATGTGGTTGTATTCATCGGAGAAGCCGCAACAGGGTTTGATGTTGTTGAACTTAAACCCGCAGCAGGACTCCATAAGAAAGTACCGGTTGATTGAGGGCCAAGGCCTACCGATGTACCGATAATTGAAAATATATTATTGCGCAATGGACCGCCTACACCACAACCTGTGGCACCATAGCCCCAGCTTGTACAAGGTGTTGCAAAGCCACCACCCGGATTCTGCCAGGCATATTGGTTGCCAATATTGGTGGTTCCAAAATTACCCCAGAACCATTGACCGTTACCGGCAAAGGCCATATTAACCTGAAACGACATCCAGTACGTACCTGCTCCCAGATTAAGGGCAGATGGCAAGGTTACCGTATAATTACCGCCAACCCTGGTAAAGGTGGTTATATTGTTAAACGAGGCTATTGCAGTACCTGGTAAATTAGCAGAGTTAGTATAGAAGAATACATTCACCGATGTAGGGGCTCCGTTACCAATACCATTGGCTGTTATCTGGGTTATACTCCAGTTGCCGGCTGCAGGTATGGTAAAGTCATCTGCCCCCTGCGAATTAAATGCTGTATTGACTGGCTCAAATACCTGTGATGGAGAACCATTAGCCGGAACACCTGTTCCCTGCGTGTACAATGTACCCGGGCCTGTTACAGCACCGGCATCATACACGGTAAGTAATGTAGGATCACCTTCGCATATAGTTGTGCCGGGATCTGCTACAATAATCAGGTTAGCATTGGGATTAACCGTAATGGTAAAGCTGCGTGCTGTACCAAAACAGGTTGTTGCACTGGCAGGTGTATAAGTTATCTGCACCTGGCCATTGCCTGAACGAAGACCCGGAGTTGTTAAACCGCCCGATACTCCGCCAATATAAGAAGAACCACCGGCACCGCTTTGGCCGCACCAGTTATTTACCTGATTGTATAAACCAGACCCTCCGGTAAGGCCTCCGCCTATACCGCCCGGCTCTGCTGTGGCAGAACCGCCCTGGGCACTGCCTATCTCGGTACCACCGGCACCACCAACACCCGATACACCCGGGAACCCGTTTGTAGGGCCAGGGCTAAAGGTGGTAACGCCACCGGCACCACCAGCTGCCTGCGTACCGCCTGTTGGTACAGGGCCTTGTGAGCCTGGAATACCTGGCCATCCGGCACCGCCGCCACCGCCAAAGTATCCGCCACCGCCACCGCCACCGGTTCCACGGCCGCAGCCTGCAACACGGTTAGCACCTGCGCCACCACCGCCTGCTCCAACAATTACACGGTTGCCCAATGCATAAGGAGCTATCCTTACATCACTGGCTCCACCTCCTCCACCGCCTTGTGCGGTTGCACAACCGGTATTTACGCCCGCATTACCGCCGCCATTAAAGCCGCCGGTAATAGATGTGGCTGCACCACCGCCTACCATTACATTTAATACCTGGCCCGGGGTTACCACTAAGTTGCCTTCTGCGTATCCACCCAAACCTCCTACTGCTGCTGCAAGTGCATTGCTGTTACCCTGTGCACCCCATGTTTTAATATTTAATGATGTTATGCCTGCAGGTACGGTATAAGTTTGTACTGCACCTGTAAAAGCAAATGTTGTTGTTACAGGTGTACTAAGGCCCGTTACTGGTGTAACAGTTATAGTTGCTACCTGCTGAACGTTTGTTGGATTTAGTGCAATGAACGAAGGTATGTTACCAGTGCCCGCTGCTGCCAAGCCTATTGTTGTATTATTGTTTGTCCACTGGAATACCACTCCCGCAGGGGTACCTGTAAAGTTTACAGGGGCCGTTGGTGCATTCTGGCAAACTACCTGATTAGGTATTGCATTTACTGCAGGTGTTGGATTAACTGTTATGGTAAAAGCCATTGTAGGACCGGTACAGGTAGTAGTTACATTGTAGTTTAAAACCACCTGGCCATTACCTGTTTGTATATTGGTAGTAACCACACCGGCAGTTACACCGCCTGTATATGATGTACCACCGGCACCGCCGCCGCCAGCTCCTTTATCGTTACCTGAACAGCCTACGGTTCCTGCTGAACCGCCACCACCGCCGCCGCCGCCAAGCTGGCCACCACCACCACCACCGCCGCCGGGTACACTGCCAAAGGTAAAGCAGCAGCATGTTTGTCCTGCGCCGCCATTGCCGCCCACAGCACCTGTGCCGGCTAAACCAGGGGCTCCTAAAAAGCCTCCGCAACCTATTCCGGCTCCGCCAAAAGCTGTGCCTATTGCTCCAAAACCACCACCGGCAAAACCACCAGGCGTTGGGGCATCTGTTCCGTTTACGCCATTACCATCTCCATTACCACCTGTTCCACCAGCTACTCCGGCAGTTTCACAACCGGCTCTGCCGCCGCCGCCACCACCACCGGCTGTTAATATACGATCTGCTGTTGCAGCTCCCGGAAATCTTACATCACTGGCTCCACCACCGCCACCGGCATTGGTTGAACCTCCCGCTGCACCACCGTTAAATCCTGCTGCAGGGCTGCCACCGGCACCACCTACAAATATATTTATTATCTGACCCGCTGCTACTGCAAGCGTTCCTGTTGCTCTTGAGCCTCTGCCACCTGCACCACCGGTTGCACCATTACCACCTGTTGCACCAGTTCCACCCTCTGCACCCAAGGCAGTAAAGTTGATAGAAGTTACACCCGCAGGTACCGTAAAGGTTTGTGCGCCACCCGTAAAATTAAACGTGGTGGTGGTAGGCGTTACCAGTGTTAAAGTGGGCGTTACAGTTACTGTAGCCACAACCGGTGCCGTTGTACCATTGGTTGCCGTAAAACTTGGTATATTACCAGATCCACTGGCTCCTAAACCTATTGAAGTATTATTATTTACCCAACTGAATGTAGTACCAGGGGTAGGACTGCTGAAGTTTACTGCAGCGGTAGGCGATCCATTACAAACCGTTTGGTTGGCAACAGGGTTCACACTGGTACAACCAGCAGGTGCATTATATGTTACTGTATTATCTGTACTGGTAGAAGCTGTGTTGTTTTGTGCAGCAGCGTTCTGACAAACACCTGCGGCAATTGAAGCTATTACTGTTCCGCTTCCTGTCATACCAGATACAGCCACATTATATGTTGAAGGGCCGCCGGTAACTGTACCTGTAGTTGCACCCGCAGTTCCACTTAAAGTAACATCACCGGTAGTAAAGCCTGTAACTGGCTGATCAAATACCACCGTAAAGTTGATTGGTGA
>JAYURR010000026.1:0-6419 GCA_043756605.1 Chitinophagaceae bacterium | reverse complement strand
TTAATATCGCTTATTAATCCACTTACGTGAACGAAAGTTTCTTTGTTAGAGTCATTGTGCTTAATAAAACCGAATCCTTTTTCAGAATTGAAAAACTTTACGGTGCCTTGTTGTTTGTCCATTTTTTTGTAATTGTATTGTATTAATAAAGTGCAAATATAGTGTTTTAGCGCAAATTGATGCAATTTTATTAATTGCACGTCTTTTCCTTTTGTTTTGAGTGTAAAAACCGGTAATTTTATCCCCATTGATTGCCTGCCTTTTAAAAGTCTTTAAAAATTTTTTATGCAGAATAAAACAGCCACTGTAATTACAGGCACCGGATGTTATATACCAGATTTTGTGAAAACCAACCGTGAGTTTACCGGCCATAATTTTTATGCCGAGGATAACAAGGCATTGGACATTGAGCCACATATCATAGTTGAGAAATTTAAAAAAATTACCGGTATTGAAGAAAGGCGTTACGCACCTGCGGATATTGACTCCTCGGATATGGCAGCCATTGCAGCACAGAAAGCGCTTGATGATGCCGGCTGCGACCCCGAAACGATTGACCAGATAATTGTTGCCCATAATTTTGGCAATGTTTTAAAACATACTATTCAAACAGATGCTATGCCTGCTTTGGCTGCAAGGGTTAAACATGCATTGAAAATTAAAAACCCTTCCTGCGTGCCTTACGATATTTTATTTGGCTGCCCCGGCTGGATACAAGGTGTAATACAGGCCGATGCGTATTTTATGGCGGGCATTGCAAAAAAATGCCTGGTGATTGGTACCGAAACTTTATCACGGGTGCTGGATGTGTACGACCGTGATAGTATGATTTTTTCGGATGGGGCAGGAGCCTGTGTGCTGGAAGCTAAAAACAGTGATGATACACAATCAGGTATTCTGAGCACCAGCGTACAATCGCATAGTGAAGATGAAATTAAATACCTGAACATGGGAAAATCTTTTTATCCCGATTCAGACCCACGGATACGCTATATAAAAATGAAGGGCCGAAAAGTGTATGAATATGCGATGAAGCATGTGCCCGAAGCCATGAAAATATGCCTTGATAAAAGTGGTGTAAACATCAGCGAACTCAAAAAAATATTTATACATCAGGCCAACGAAAAAATGGACGAAGCCATTATTAAAGAACTTTACAAGCTATACGGCATTGCAGATCCGCCCGAAAATATTATGCCGATGAACATACACAACCTGGGCAATAGTTCAGTTGCAACAGTGCCAACTTTACTGGATATGGTAAGAAAAGGATTGATGCCTGAGCATGCATTACATGCAGAAGATGTAATTCTTTTTGCTTCGGTTGGTGCCGGGATGAATATTAATGCGGTTTGTTACAGGGTATAATGTTTTAATTACAATTTTACTGTAACTATGAGGCCCTCAAAAAAGAGGCTCTATATACAAAACAAAAGAAACTTTTTTTCTCAGCTTCGCTGCGAAAGCAGGTTTGCCACTAAGGCGCAAAGGCCGAAGTATAAAAATGCGAAGCATTTTCCTTAGTGCCTTGGTGCCTTAGTGGCTAAAATCAATTTTGAAAAAAATGATTTCCTGGCTTTTAATATATTTGTCTTTAAAAGCTTTTTAAACTGATATAAAAGCTGAATTTAATAAATTCGGTTAAGAGCCTTAATTAGCCTACATTTGCAAGAAATTAGAATTATGGTAAACGAAATGATTTCAAAGTTTTTAGAACCCACACACCTGTCGAAAACCTCCATTAAGATTGAGTTTAAAAAGAGAAATACCATTGTTGGCATTTTTATTGACTCAAATGATTACGAAGATTTAAAAGCAAAAAATTTCTGGCGCATAGTTTCAGAAGTTAATATTCCGGAGTGGAAAAAAACAAACGATAACAAGCTGGCTAAAATTTTCAGCGGTTCGGAGTTTACAAGAATTACCGTAGCAAAAGAAAAGAAAGAAGTAGTAGCTTAATACAATATTTAAGAGTTGGTGAAAAACCGATTTCTGAGCGATTAAAAAAGGACCCATGAATAATGTGTCCTTTTTTAGTTTTGTAAACTTTGCCAAAGTTATCTGTTTAGATGATTTTGGTTTGCGGCAGTTCCATCACCAGATTTTCCCCATAACAACCAGCCGGTGTCTGATAACCTGTTTTAAAATTTCCATCCAGTATTTTTTTACTGATGAGCAAACTGCTGTGTGCAGTTAATGTATATCCATCTAAGCAGCTGATTGCTGCTGTAAGTTTTTTGCCTTTTGCATTGCTAGCTTCTCCCCAAACTAAGCTGCTGCTGTTTTTCCGCTGTTCATCACTTGGCCCGGCAGGCTTTGCTTTTATTTTTTTGCGGATGATATTGCGTAGAAACTCTGTTCTTAATAACCAGTTAAAAGCCCATTGCAGTTTAAGCATTTTGTAAACCTTTGGTGCAATGCCTGTGTAGGTTTCAATGTTCGGTATGCCGGTAGTGGTATAGGCGGTTGATACATCTCCCCACGGAATTGTAATTACAAATAATTTTTTATCGCCAAAACCAACCCACATTCCTTTTTGCCCTAACGGCTTTCTTACAATTTTGCCATTTTCTCTTGCAGCACCTCCTTCGCCAATTTTGCTTGCCATGGTAATGGCTGTGCCGTGCGATAAGCCTCCACCAACCGATGCAAAAGCCAGTTTTAAATGTGTAGCATCGGGCATTTTATTTTTTAATTGTAAGGCAATACAATCGGTTGGCACCACATCAAAACCCACGCCGGGCATTACCATAATGTTTTTTTCTTTGGCTGCAGCATCATATTTTTTCAACATTTCAAAAACAGCAATATCGCCGTTGATGTCAATATAATGAACACCGGTTTTTAAGCAGGCATCAATCATTTGTTTTGCTGTGTAAACATAAGGGCCTGCTGCATGCAATACCATTTTTACTTCTGCTAAGGCATTTTCTAACTGTGCTTTATTATCCAGATCAACAATACGGTAGGGGAGTTGTAACTCATCTGCAAGCGGTTTTATATTTGCTTCTGTTCTGCCGGAAAGTATGGGTTGTAAATTATAAGTAGCCGCAAGTTTTGCTATAAGCTTACCGGTGTAGCCATTGGCACCGTAAAGTAAAAATTTATTTTGCATGATGAAAATTACATTTTTTATTTAATGAAATTGATTAATCCTAAATGAACACTTTTGTTTGCTTTGCCGTAGGCAAATAAGATTGGTAGAATAATTCGAAAGATACGGATTTGGCGTGCCGTAGCTACGCAACTCTTTTATGAAGCCTGTTGTGCCTGGCGGCACTAAACACATGCTATGTATTTTTCTGCCAATCTTTTGCTCCTGACGGAGCAGAAAAGCAAACTGAAAATTGAGTTAAAATGAAAGCCAAATCGTTATTTCAGATTTGGCTTTCAATATAATTTCAGTTATTTCAATTACACTTTCTCTTCCATATAACTCTCCATAGGTTCGCAAGTGCAAATTAAATTTCTATCTCCAAATGTATTATTGATACGTGCAATAGATGGCCAAAATTTATTTTTTGCAACATAAGCCAGCGGGAAAGCCGCTTCCTGCCTGCTGTACGCATGGTTCCATTCATCGGCACAAATTACGTGTTGCGTATGCGGGGCATTTTTTAAAGCATTATCAACCTTATCGGCTTTACCATCTTCAATGGTTTTTATTTCGTTGTAAATGCTGATGAGCGCTTCGCAGAAACGATCCAGTTCGCCTTTGTCTTCACTTTCTGTTGGCTCAATCATAATGGTGCCCGGCACAGGGAAACTCATTGTTGGCGCATGAAAACCATAATCCATCAAACGCTTGGCCACATCTTCCGCTTCAATGCCGCAGGTATTTTTAAACGGACGTAAGTCAACAATAAATTCATGGGCACAATATCCGTTTGCACCGGTATATAAAATTGGATAAAATTTTTCCAACTTCGCTTTCATATAATTCGCATTAAGAATTGCATACTCTGTAGATTTTTTTACGCCTTCTGCACCCAACATTTTTATGTAAGCATAGCTGATGAGTAAAATGCTGGCACTACCATAGGGAGCTCCACTAACTGCATGTATATTTGATGCAGTAGATTTTAAAGTATCATTTACATTATGGCCTGGTAGAAAAGGTTTCAACTTATCGTTAACACAAATTGGCCCAACGCCTGGTCCGCCACCACCATGCGGTATAGCAAATGTTTTATGCAAATTTAAATGGCAAACATCGGCACCAATTGCACCGGGGCTCGTTAAACCAACCTGTGCATTCATATTGGCGCCATCCATGTAAACCAGCCCACCGTTATCATGTATAGTTTGGCAAATGTTGATGATGCCTTCTTCAAACACACCGTACGTACTTGGGTACGTAACCATCAGTGCAGCTAAATTATCCTTGTGTGCTTCTGCCTTTAATTTTAAATCTTCAACATCTATATAACCTTTATCATCACTTTTTACAACCACCACTTTCATACCAGCCATAATTGCACTGGCAGGGTTTGTACCGTGAGCAGATATGGGTATCAACACAATATTTCTATGGCTTTCATTGCGTGCCTGGTGATAAGCCCTGATGGTAAGCAAGCCTGCATACTCGCCCTGGGCACCGCTGTTGGGCTGCAGTGAGCATGCAGCAAATCCGGTTATTTCTGATAAATAATCTTCCAGGTTTTTAATCATGTACTGATAACCTTCCGTTTGCAATGCAGGTGCAAACGGATGAATAGCACTGAATTCGGGCCAGCTAACCGGTATCAATTCTGTAGCGGCATTCAGCTTCATGGTGCAGCTTCCTAAACTAATCATCGAAGTGTTTAAACTCAAATCTTTATTCTCTAACGATTTAATGTAACGCATCATCTGACTTTCGCTGTGGTGCGTATTAAAAACCGGGTGCGTTAAATACGCCGAAGTTCTTTTACCAAACATATCATCAGCTTCATCAAAAGATAAAATGAATGTTTTACCGGTAACTGCATTAAAAACGGCAGACAGATTTTTTTCTGTTTCACCAATATAGTTACTGGCTACTTCATCAATACTCATGCTTACAGTTCCATCCTGGTTGTAATGAAAATTAGCCTCATTATTTTCAGCCGCAGTTTTAAATGCTGCAACATCTGCCACTTCAAAAGTGATAGTATCAAAGTAATTTTCTGTTATAACTTTAATGCCCATATTTTGTAAACCTCTTGCAATTGCAGCGGTTAAAACATGAATGCGTTGTGCAATTTTCTTTAACCCCGTTGGCCCGTGATACACAGCATACATAGCAGCCATGTTAGCCAGCAAAGCCTGTGCAGTACAGATGTTTGATGTTGCTTTTTCTCTTTTAATATGCTGCTCCCTTGTTTGCAAAGCCATGCGTAAGGCACGGTTATTTTGTGCATCAATACTTACACCAATAATGCGGCCCGGTATGCCACGTTTAAACTCATCTTTAGTTGCAAAAAAGGCGGCATGCGGCCCTCCATAGCCCAGCGGCACACCAAAACGCTGTGCAGATCCAACTGCAACATCAGCACCCAATTCTCCGGGAGGGGTTAATAAAGTAAGCGCCAACAAATCAGTGGCCATCACTACATAACCATTAACAGCATGCACATTATTTATAAAATCGCGGTAATCTTCTACAGAGCCGTTGCTGTTTGGATATTGCACAATAGCACCAAAATAAGTATCGTCTAGTTTGGCAGTTTTATAATCGCCATAAACCAATTCAATATTAATGGGCGTTGCTCGGGTAAGTAATACTTCTTTTGTTTGTGCAAAAATATTGTCGTCAACAAAAAATTTAGGAGCTGTAATTGTTTCCGATTTATTTTTTTGATGAAACAACATTGCCATCGCTTCAGCCGCTGCAGTGGCTTCATCCAGCAAACTGGCGTTAGCTAATTCCAACCCCGTTAAATCGCAAACCATAGTTTGGTAGTTAAGCAAACTTTCCAAACGGCCTTGCGAAATCTCGGCCTGGTAGGGTGTGTACTGTGTGTACCATCCGGGGTTTTCAAAAACGTTGCGTAAAATAACACTCGGCGTAATGGTATTATAATATCCCTGGCCAATGTAGGTTTTAAAAACTTTATTTCTTGCAGCAATCTTTCTTAATTCATTCAGGTATTCAAATTCGGTTTGTGCAACCGGAAGTTTTAACGGGCTTTTTATTCTGATGGCAGCAGGAACTGTTTTGTCAATCAATTCATCCAATGTATCAATGCCAATAGTTTGTAGCATCTCTTTTGCATCTTGTTCATTGGGGCCAATATGGCGGCCTGCAAATTCGTACTGTTGTTGTTCAAAAAGATTCATATGCTGACGGTGGTTTTATGCCCCAATTCCCTAAAAGAGAAATTAGAGCAGATTATGTTTTACTTTTCTTGCTCTCCGTAGCTTTAGCGAAGGAGAGTTTTTGTGTACCAGGCTTTTGA
>JAYURR010000025.1:0-54848 GCA_043756605.1 Chitinophagaceae bacterium | reverse complement strand
TGCTGGGCGTTGTGCTTTGGCTTATTTATGGACTGGTAATTATGAATGCCGCTATCATTTACACCAACAGTATGGTGCTGGCAATGAGTTTGATTATGTTGTATTTTAAGCTGAGGTTTAAGTAGCATTTCTATTTAGTTTCATTAAATCTGTCAGCTTGATGCAATCCAAAAAAACTAAGCTCTTCATAAATCACTAAAGATTTTTTTTCTCAGCTTCGTTGCGAAAAGAGGTTAACCACAAAGGCTCAAAGGCACGAATTATAAAAATGCTACGCATTTTTCCTTAGTGCCTTTGAGCCTTTGTGGCTAAATTCAATTTTGCAAAAATTGAATTTCAGTATTTTAAACTATTTTTCTCCAACATCTTGTCGAAAGCGATGCAAATTATAAAACCGGCTACAACAAGTTGAGCCAGACATGCAAAATGTATTTGTAAGAGCATTCAGTTTCAGCTTCAGTACCTTTGCATACATGAGTAACCAAAAACCTACCCCCAATTACTTCTGGAGCATTTTAACCATGAAATGTCCACGTTGCAGGCGTGGTAAGATGTTCAGCAATGCAAACCCCTACAAAAGCCTCAGGCTTTCTCACATATTTGATATGCCCGAAACCTGCCCGGTTTGTAGCCAACACTACGATTTAGAAGAAGGTTTTTGGTTTGGTACCGGATATGTAAGTTATGCACTGGCAGTGGCAGTTTCTGTTGCAACTTTTGTAGCCTGGTATGTATTAATTGGTATATCAACCGAAGATAACCGCATTTTCTGGTGGCTTGGTGCAAACACGGTTATGCTGGTGGTAACACAACCCTGGCTTATGCGTTTAAGCCGTGTGCTGTACATGCGTATTTTTGTTAAGTACGATGCCAACTATGAAAAGACAAAACCGGTTGAGTTGCACTAATCCGAACTCTTTTTAAATATATCTGTAAAAATATTTTCCTTATCCAGCTCCTCAATATCGCTAAGCACCAGCTCAATGGCTTTGGTGCTTTTATTAATTTCCAGCAGCGATAAAATGATTGATAACAATAAAAAAATTAGACTGGCTGCAAATATCCAGTGAGCTACCAATATCCAGTTACGAAAAATTGCATACATGCACAATACGCAGCATAAAAAACTAAGTACGCCCAATGCCTGCATATAACGTATCAGATTTATTCTGCTACGGATATTTTTTATCTGACTAAGTATATTTTTTTCTTTTTCTCCACGGTTATACTCTTCGTGCAGTTTACGTACCAGCGTTGCCAGCGATAAAAACCGGTTTGTGTAAGCAAGCATTAATAAAGTTATTGCCGGAAACAGCAGAGCAGGTGTGTTTATGTTTATATCAATCATGTTACAAAGTAAGATTCTTTTTGGTAATTCATTAAGGCAGTTAGCGAATAATTTTACTGTCAGTCTGAGCCTGTCGAAGACGGATTCCTTTAATATAGTCCCGGTTCGACAAGCTCAACCTGACAGCTTTTTAAGCTGATGTATTCAAAAAATTGATTTGATTAATTAGGTTAATATTGCAGTAACAAATTTAAACTGCTGATGAAGAAGAACTTTATATTTTCTATACACTCCATTGCCGGTCTGGTATCCGGTCTTTTTATTTTATTGATGTCCATATCCGGTGCTGCATTGGTTTTTCATGAAGATGTAGATCGGGCGCAGGCACCAACGGTTGCCAATTTTTCCAATACTAATTACAGTGTAGATAAATCCTATGCTGCACTGCAGCGGTATTATCCAACAGTGCAAATAAGTAATTGTGCGTTGCCTTCGGGTTTAAACCTTGCTATTGCTTTTACGGTTTACGATTCATCTTATAAAACCGGTACGGCTCCGTTGCAGGTTTTTCTTGAACCGCAGCATGGCAATATTTTAAAAACAAGCGGCAATAATAATACTGTTATGAGTTGGTTATCTAAATTTCACAACTCATTTCATCTGGGTAAAACAGGTGAGTGGCTGCTCGGTTTTTTTGCTTTGATTTTTTTAGTGAGTATCATCACCGGTTTAATCCTTTTCAGAAAAAATATACTGGCTGTTTTATTGTTTAAGAAAGCAGTGTACAACCGAAATAACCTGCACCAGTTAATTGGAGTGTATGCTTTGTTATTTAACCTGATGATTGCCGTTACTGGTTTCTGGATGCAGCGTTATGTTTTTAAAAAGGAATTTTATGCGGTTGATAATTACACACCCGTATTAAAAACCTCACCGCCTTTATCTTTTAAATTTGATTCGGCTTATACTGAAGTAAAAAAGCAATACCCCGATTTTACTGCCGCTGTAATTTATTTTGCACAAAGTAATAAAGGCAAAACAGCCTTGTATGGCAGCCGCAGCCGCAATGCATATATACACTCCAGAAAATTTGCCGACGCCATTTTTTTAGACAGTGCCGGCGCCATTGCCAAAACAAGATTAGTAAATGAGATAAGTGCCAACGACCGGTACGATATCATCAACTCTCAACTGCACATGGGCAGGTTTGGCGGCATGGGCATAAAAATTATTTATTTTGTTTTTGGATTAAGTGGTGCGCTGTTGAGTATTACGGGGTTTTTGTTGTGGTGGAGGAGAAGGAAGGAAATATCTTAACTTTTGAAATTCATATCAATGCTATTGGGTACATCTAATTGTTTAAGTTTAAAATAAAAAAACTAAATTTGTTGGTAAACAAACAAGCTAAGGTGAGTTATACTTCAATTGAAATATGTGCAGGTGCTGGCGGACAAGCCATTGGCCTTGAGAAGGCTGGCTTTGATCATCTTGCATTGGTTGAGTTAGAAGCTATTGCCTGCGAAACGCTTCGGTTTAACAGGCCAATGTGGAATGTGATTAACAAAGATGTAAAGGAATTTTCAGCTAAAGAATATAAAAAAGTTGATCTGCTTGCGGGAGGGGTTCCCTGTCCTCCATTTTCTATTGCAGGTAAACAACTTGGTCATCTGGATGAAAGAGATCTGTTTCCTGAGGCACTCAGACTTGTAAGAGAATGTAATCCCAAAGCAGTAATGCTTGAAAATGTTCGTGGAATTCTTGATGTTAAATTCAAAGAGTATCGTAGAAAAATACTTAATGAGCTTTATAAAATGGGTTATCAATGTGATTGGAGGCTTGTTAATTCTTCTGATTATGGAGTATCGCAATTGCGACCAAGGGCGATACTTGTAGCTCTTAAAAAAGAATATTTCGACTTCTTTGAATGGCCGGCAAAAAATGAAAAACCACCACTTACAGTTGGAGAACTTTTATATGATGAAATGAGTTCGCTTGGATGGGAAAATGCTGGCAATTGGAAACTTGGAGCCAATAGTATTGCTCCTACTCTCGTTGGAGGGTCAAAAAAACATGGTGGTGCTGACCTTGGGCCAACAAGAGCAAAACAATCATGGGCATTACTTGGGGTTGACGGAAAAGGACTAGCAGATGCTCCACCGGTTAATGGCTCGAAAGCTATGCCAAGATTGACTTTGAAAATGACAGCATTGGTTCAAGGGTTTCCAAAAGAATGGCAGATTGTGGGAAAGAAAACACCTGCATACAGGCAGGTTGGTAATGCATTTCCTCCACCTGTTGCAAAAGCAATAGGCCTTTCCATAAAAAAAGCACTAAAACTGTATGAGCAAAACGCCTCTAAAAAGCAAAGGCTCCAAAGCCAAATTGCGTGAATACTTTATTAAAAATGCAGGCAAAGTTTTGAACTCTGAAACTTTACGAAAAGTTGCTGGCACAAGCGAATGGGGAAGACGTGTTAGAGAATTAAGAAATGAAGAAGGAATGAACATTGTAACTCACAATGACAGGAGTGAGTTAAAGCCGGGTCAATATCTTTTAATTGACCTTAAACCCTTACCGGCATTTGAAAGAAATATATCAAAAGAGTTACGGGCATTTGTTCTCGACCGGAATGGTTTCACTTGCCAAATGTGCGGTGCAGCAGCCGGTGAAGCGCATCCATACGATGCCGGAAGAAAAACAAGATTACACATTGGACATATTATTGACAAAACTATGAGAGGTGATGACGACCCTGGAAACCTGAGAGCAATATGCTCTGTATGTAACGAAGGCGCATCAAATTTAACACTTAACAGACCGCAGGCAATTAAACTTATTGCACAAGTTAGGCGGGCACCAACTTCTGACCAGTTGGATATTTTAAAATGGCTGATTGATAAATTTCCCAGACAGGGAGAAGGTCTTATAAAAAAACTGAAAAGATAATTGTTTGAATTTGTGATCACAATTATAGAATATGAATAATTTCCGCTTCGATACAAGCCCAACAAAGATAAAATGTACAAGAGTGCGACGCCACTGAAGCCCAATAGATAATCAATTGCCTGACCCCCCCAAAAAAAAATGGTTCGTGAAAAACACGAACCATGGCAAAATTTATTCACTTCCAAACTTCCCCTTTGGGAGATTGAGGAGGTTACAAATTAATACTCAGCGGCACATTCAGCTTAACACTAAAATTTCTGCCCATATTAAAAACCCCGGTTCTTCCGGTGGCTAAATTTTGTTCGCCATATTTTAAACGGCTTAAATGATTTTGGTAAGCAACATCGGCAATGTTGATGGCACTAAAACTCAGACTGAATAAAGTTTTATTTTTTGCATTTACAAAATCGGCACCAATGCCTGCATTTAATAAAGTGTAGCCTGGTGTTTTTGTTTCGGTATTGTAAACGGTAAACACGTTCTTTTTAGTGAACGTATTATCCACTTCAAACTTTGCATAAAAATTACGGATGTTTTTTGTGAGGTTATTAAAGCTGCCTTTAAACTCGGTTACCAATTTTGTAGCAGGAATAAAGGGAAGATACTTATTGCCTTCAATGGGAGTTCTTAATTGTCCGCTAACTATGGAGAATGTATTTAAAACATGCAGCCAATCCAACGGATGCGGATGAATATCCAGCGTTGCTTCCAGGCCGGTTAAAGCTGCTTTGGTTTGATCAAATTTAAAAGCGGTCAATACATCGCCGTTAACATTAACCAAACTATCGCCACCGCCTGCAGCTTCTAATTTTCTGTAAAAAATAAAATTATCAAAACTGTTGTAAAAAGCAGACAGGCCAATGGAAACGTGTTCTGCACTGTATTCTACACCGCCATCTACCTGAATGCTGGTCTCGCTTTTTAAATTGGTATTCCCGTATTCGTAACGTATGGTGCCTTCGTGTGCGCCATTGCTGGCAAGCTCTGGTATGCTGGGCGCCCTGTACCCTCTTGCAATGTTGAACTTTAAATTTATTGCTTTGGTAACCTGCGCTGCCAAACCAACACTACCAGATATATTGGAGAAAGTTTTTTTAAAACCATCTCCTTTAACTGTTGAGCCGTCCATTAAATTACCAGCATCAATATTACGGCTGTCGAAACGCAAACCACCACTGATGGTAAGTTTGTTGATTGTTTTTTGTGTAAAAGCATACACGCCAAAATCAAAAAGATTGTAATCGGGTATCAGTTGTTCAACGCCTTTATTGGTATTGTGCTGCTGCATACCGTTAATGCCGATGGATGTTTTCCAGTTTTTCTTTTCTGCAAAATGAAACTGGCCGGTGTAGGTAAATGTTTGCAGATCGAAAAACAATGCACGTTCATTTACATCATCGGGGTTACCAAATTCTTCTCTTCTGTTTTGCTGGTAGCCCAAATTAAAAGTGAGATAGTTTTTGCCAAACTTAATATTGTTATCGGTTGCAATTTTAAAATGCCTGATATGCTGGTATGGTATTAACGGCGTGGTGCTTTTAAAATCGGCATCGGTGGCTCTTGTTGTTATACCGCCTGCAAGGTTTTTTATAAAGTAACCGGCACTGTCTCTTTCGCCTTCTATCAATCCTGCTTTTAAATTAAAACTGCTTACGATTATATGGCTGAAACCCCATTTGCCATTGTATCCAACATAACCACCCAGATTATTTTCGGTAAATTTTGAATTGAAAACATGACCATCGTATTTGTTTTTATAATCGCCTGCCGCTTTGTTGGATGTGTAAAGGTTCCAGTTAAATCCGCTTTGATTGCCTGCTACATTAAAATTAAGCGCACGCAGATTACTGTTTGATTGATAATTGCTGGAGAGGTTTGCTTTTATTGTATTTAATTGCACAGGCACATTGGTAATGATGTTTACAACACCAGCCAATGCATCGCTGCCGTAAATGATAGAAGCTGGTCCTTTCAGCAATTCAATTTTACTAACACTTGCTTCATCCACTTCAATGCCGTGCTCATCGCCCCATTGCTGTCCTTCCTGCCGTACACCATCGTTGATGGTTAACACACGGTTGTAACTAAGGCCACGTATCACCGGTTTTGAAATGGCCGGCCCGGTTGCTAAGGTTGATACGCCACCAATTTTAGTAAGCGATTCAATAATATTGGAAGAAGTATTTCTAAAAAAATCTTCCTTGCGCATTACACTTACAGCAAACGGAACTTTCTTTAATTGCGTGGCACCGGTTACGCCGGTTACAACAACTGCATTGTTTTCTATAACCGATTCGGTAAGTGTAAAATCTTTATTAATGTCGGCATTTATATCAATGCTTTCAATAATGCTGGTGTAGCCAATGTGCGATATTTCAACTAGATGTTTGCCCGGCGGAATATTTTTGATTGTGAATTTTCCGGAAGCATCAGTTCCTGTTCCGGATTTTATATCCGTAATGTAAATGCTGGCAGCTTCAATGGCAGCGCCGGTTTTAGCATCAGTTACTTTACCGGAAAATGTGCCGTTAATTAAATGATTTTTTGAAGTTTTGCTTGTTGTCCTGGCAAAAGTAGTTGTATAAAAACTGCCAATAAGCAGTAAAGCAATAAAGCGTATGATAATTTGCATCTAGGTAAATTTTAATAGATATTCAATAATGCGGTTAAGAAAAACTCATGTCTTTATAAACATGATGTTTCGCACCTTAAGAAAAATTATTAAACTACCGGAGGACCACGAAGTGAGTAAAAAATAGTTGGAGAACAGGGAAGTTGAACGATATTAACCGTTGTTGTTACAGCAAAAATCGGAAGCGGAGATAAATTTTTAAATGTTTCCGTTTCGGTAAAAGGCGATTCGGCAACAATATTATCGCAATGGCAATTGAAAGTTTTATTGCTGATTTGATCTGCTTTTGTATCGCCTGCTTTTTTACAGGTATCAGTATGGTTGGCCAGCCAGTTATGTAAAGCAATAGTAGGCGTAATGCTGAATGCAAATACAATCAGCATACATGTGGCTACTATTTTTTTTATAAGGAGGCTTTTTATCAATGTTTACTTTTTGCTACAATGTTGCAAATATATACATTTTATTGGAAAGTGGATATTATAACATTATTTGGATACTTTTAATAATATCTCCAAAAACCTTCATCCATAATTTACATTGCTTATGAAGTTATTTTTTTCGCTCCTGATTATTTTATTTTCTGAAGCTATATTTTCTCCTTGTTGTTTTTCGCAAGATGCAGAGCAGGATTCGTTAAAGCAAATTGCCGGCAAAAACCTGGTTGATACAAACGTGATTGACGCCAACAAACAACTAAGTTTTTTATTGCAGGAAGATCAGCCCGATGAAGCTATCCGCTATGGTTTAATTGCACTCAATAAATCAAAACAACTTAATGATAAATTTCGTACGGCACAGTCTTATAAAAGTATTGGTATAGCGTACGATATTAAAGGCAACCTCGATTCTTGTTTACTAAACCTGAATGAAGCCCAGAAAATTTTTGAATCCATCAAAAGAAAAGATTACCAGTCTCACACGCTTACAGATAAGGCAATGGCATATTATTACAAGGGCAATTATGAGCTGGCACTTCGCAATCACCTGGTGGCGCTGCAGTTAAGAAATGAGTTGGGGAACAATAAGTTTATTGCCATGTCTTACTTAAATATAGGCCTGGTGTACCGATCCAGAAAAGATTACATCAATGCAATAAATTTTTATAAAAAATCTTATGAGTTAAAAGAAACCATAAAAGATGAAAAGGGAATGTTGAATTGCCTTATAAATATTGGTGCGGCGTACCAAACCAATGGCCAATTTGACAGTGCATATTATTATGGATTAAAAGGTTTGCAGCAGGCAAAAAAAATAAATGCTGCCGCAGATATAATTGCCAGCAAAGAAAATATTGCAGCATCATTGGTAAACTTATCACGGCCCGATGAAGCATTGCGGTATTTACAGGAGGCAGACAGGGAAAGGCCCGCCGATGATAACAAAAAACACCTGCTTACGCATTACGAAACTTATGGAGATCTGTATCTGCAAAAAAATAACCTGCCACAGGCTATTGAAAGTTTTCAAAAAGGGCTGGAGCTGGCTAAAAGTAATAACCGCATGGAGGCTGCCGAAGTTTTTTACAGAAAACTGGCATCAAGTTTTTATAAACAAGGCAATTACCAACTGGCTTACGATTTTTCTGACAAAGGCAATGCTATTAGCGATACCTTATTAAACGAACAAAACAGCCGCCAGATAAATGAAATGAGTGCCGTATATGAAACCGCTGAAAAAGAAAACCGCATTGAAAAATTAAACACTGCAAATACCATCAGCACCGCCAATGCAAAACAAAGAAGCAGCGAACGGAATTATTTTATTGTTTTATCAGTATTGTTATTGGGTTTGGCAGCCGTTGCCTACAAAGCATTTGTAAATAATAAAAACAAAAAAGAACAGCTTAATGTACAAAATAAAATTATCGAAAAATCGCTGGCCGAAAAAGAAGTGCTACTTCGGGAAATACACCATCGTGTTAAAAACAATCTGCAGATTGTAAGCAGCCTGTTAAGTCTGCAATCTAATTTTATTAAAGATGAGCAGGCATTGGATGCTGTAAAAGAAAGCCGCAACCGGGTGCAAAGCATGAGCCTTATTCACCAAAACCTTTACCAGGATGAAAACCTTACGGGCATTAATGTGCAACATTATATTGAAGCTCTGGCAGATAATCTCTTTAGCTCCTACAACATACACAAGGATAATATAAAACTGGTTAAAGAAATTGAACTTATAAACCTGGATGTGGATACGGTAATTCCGATTGGCTTAATACTAAATGAATTAATTACCAATTGCCTTAAATATGCTTTTACAAATAAAAATGAAGGGGTAATAAAAGTGAGCTTAAAAAAACAAAACAATATTTTATATTTATCGGTGTATGATAATGGAAAAGGTTTGCCTGAAGATTTTGTACCGGGTGCAAAAAAATCTTTCGGCCATAAAATGATCAATGCTTTTTTACAAAAATTAAACGGCACCATAAAAATGTACAATGATGCTGGCACAAAAGTAGATATTGAAATAACCAATTTTAAGTTGCAGTAATTATGGGTGATATCAGAATTTTAATTGTAGAAGATGAGCCGATTATTGCAGAGGATATTGCATCATTGGTTGAAAAAAATGATTTTATGGTATCGGCCATCGTTTACACAAAAGCCAATGCGCTGCAGGAGCTGGATACAAATTTACCCGACCTGGTTTTGCTGGATATTAATTTAAACGGCGAAATGGATGGCCTGTTGATTGCAGAAAAAATAAACGAACAATTTAATGTTCCCTTTATTTTTATTACCTCCTACTCCGATAAATCTACCTTAGAAAAAGCAAAATACACCGAGCCATCCGGCTACATTGTAAAACCTTTTAATGAAGCAGGTTTATACTCTACTTTAGAAATTGCTTTATACAATCATGCCCAAAAAAACAAACTAAAATTTCCTCCGCTTACCATCTCCCAAATAAATAAAAACCTGGCAGATCCTGTATCCGAAAGAGAATTTAATCTGTTACAATTAATTTATGATGGCAAAACAAATAAGCAGATTGCAGAGCTGTTGTTCATCTCTTTAAACACCGTAAAAAAGCATATTAACAATACCTATCTTAAAATAGATGCTAGCTCCCGGGCCAGTGCCATAGCCACACTTCGCAGGCTTATGGCAGAAAAATAAAGCCATCCCCAATTTAATTACCCCAAAGGGTAATTAAATCTTTCGTACAAAGATCAACCTTTATACTCTTATTATTTCTACAGATAATGAGGAGTAACAAAATTAAAATCTTTTTATGAGAGCAATCATCCTTCTGTTTTTTATAATGTTTTTTCAATCTGCAAGTTATGGCCAGCCATCGGCTGCTACGGTACAAAAAGATGTAAAGAATGATTTGGGTGCAAACTGCACATCAGTAAAAGTTGGTAGCGGTGGCAGTACTTCTACAGAGTATGTAAATGGCGGTTACAAAACTTTTTACAGGGTAGGCGTAAGTGCCACTTTAAAAACAGATTTGCCTGGCGTTACCAAACTGGCACAAGGTGCTGCCAAATATACGCATGCAGGTGGCGGCAAATATACTTACACGCAATATGCACCGGGCACAGTTGAGTACAATGGTTTGCCTGCGCCAGATACGGCTAAAATGAGGGCATTGATATTATCTATGTCAGACTATGGGCTTACGCAGGCAAGTTTTTTAGATGATGTTATCAGCTTTAGTTTTTTAAAAACGCCAGAGCCTCTATGGCATACACTGCTATCAGTTTCGGTACCGGTAAGTTTAATTTTTACCAGAAGGAAATCCAATTTTGAACTTGAAACGGTAAAACGCCCCTACCTGCTGAGATTGTATAGAAATGCTGCCACCGATCCATGGACAAATGTAGCTTGGACTACTGCCGACCACCGGATGTATAATATTAGAGAGGAAACCATAGGCGTAAGAAAACTGGGTGAATATGAGATGAGTAAAATGACTTACTGGGTAGAAAAAAGCAGGATGAAAGAAGCAGAAAAAGTTGCGGCAGCAAGGCCAACAGTAGATATCCCCACAGTAAATAATATAAAAGACGTTTTTAAATGGTACCATGGCTTATTGATGGAAGGAGATTATGCAAAAGTGGAAGCGGCAACCATTCAATTATTCCATCCCGATTTGATTGATAAGCGTACCAAACTTTTAGATGCTAACGCAATACTTATGCTTGACAGATTAAAAAAAGTGCTGACAAACGATTTTTCTGTTTACAATAAACAATACTGCACAAGCCCGTTAATTGAAGGCGAAAGTAATACAGAAATATCGTGGTGGAATAAGGATAAAAGCAAAGTAACTACTTTAAAAATTAAAAATGAGAACAACAGGTGGTACATATACAATGCGGCTGTGTATGTATGGAGTTTTTATGATGAAGCAAAAGCCAATGCCACTATGAATGCCACTTGCAAATAATTTCTTTTTAAATTTTTTTTTGTGATCAACTTAAAAAATTTTAAAAATAATTGTATTAATAATTACACAAACCAAACGCATGAAAAAAGCAATCATTTTATCCCTTCTATGTACAGTGTTTTCCCTTGTAAAACTCACTGCACAAAATGTAGGTATTGGTACTGTATCGCCAGATGCATCTGCACAGTTGCACATACAAAGCAGCAATAAAGGTGTACTAATTCCCAATGTATCATTAGTATCAAATTCAGATGTTGTTACGGTTGCTTCTCCTGTGTTGTCGTTACTGGTATTTAATACAAACAACGCACTGCCACTTGGCCGGGGTTATTATTTCTGGGGTGGATCGCAATGGATAAAATTATTAGTGCCAAACGATCTGTCGTCTTTAAACTATTGGTCGCTTACGGGTAATAGCGGCACAACCAACGCAAACTTTATTGGCACTACCGATAACCAGCCATTAAAATTTAGAATGAACAACCAGCCCAGCGGTTTTTTAGACAACAGTAAAATTAATTATGCATTGGGTGCCACGGCACTTATTGCAAATACAACCGGTACATCAAATATTGCATTGGGTAGTGGCGCATTAAGTGCTAACACAACCGGTAATTTTAATACAGCCATTGGCGAAAATGCTATGCTATCTGCCGGCACTTTAGAAAACAATACCGTAGTAGGTGTAAGCAGTATGGTATCTGCACAAGGGCAACGTAATACAGGTTTGGGTGTGAGAGCCATGGCGGGCATTGGCAGCGGAACTATTTTAAATAATACTGCAGTAGGTTATGAATCTATGTTAAAAATTTCAACAGGTAATAACAATACTGCTTTGGGATTTTCATCTATGTACAATTTAACAGCCGGATACAGTAATGTATCAATTGGCACTAGTGCTTTATACAATAATACTAATGTTAGTAATGTTGTAGCTGTTGGTGACTCTGCATTATTTAGCAATACCACTGGCACTAACAATACTGCAGTTGGTTCAAAAGCATTGTATGCAAATACAACAGGCTTTAGAAATACTGCAAATGGGTTTCGGTCTTTGTATTTAAATTCTACCGGAAATAATAATACCGCAACAGGTTATTACTCATTAAATGCAAATACCAGTGGAGGAGACAATACCGCAAATGGTTATTTTGCTTTAGCTTCCAATACTACTGGTTTATTCAATACTGCAAATGGGGGTTTTAGTTTGTATAGTAATACTACTGGCTCAAGGAATACTGCAACTGGTAGTAGTGGCTTAGCTAATAATACTACCGGGGAAAATAATACTGCAAATGGCTCTGCTAGCTTAAATAATAATACTACCGGGTCTTCAAATACTGCAATGGGTCATCAATCTTTACAAAATAATACCACGGGGTCATTTAATACTGCAAATGGAGATGCCAGTTTATTATTAAATATTACGGGTCAAGATAATACCGCAACAGGTAGTCAATCTTTACAAAATAATACTACAGGCTCATCTAATACCGCAAATGGAGCTCAAACTTTATTATCAAACACTACAGGCCAAAAAAACGCGGCAACCGGGGCTGAATCTTTAACAAATAATACCACAGGTAACACAAATGTGGCCAATGGATATAAGGCATTATTTTCCAATGCCACTGGAATAAGCAATGTTGGTATTGGCCCCGGAGCATTGTATAATAACGCAACAACAAACAATGTAGTGGCGGTTGGTGATTCTGCTTTGTATAATAATGGAGTGGGTGCGACAAATACCGAACTACAATCAGTAAGAAATACAGCACTTGGTTCAAAATCTCTTTATTCAAATACCATAGGCAGCGACAATACTGCTGCAGGATACCAGTCTCTTTATACGAACACCGGCGGGCAAAATACCGCATTTGGTACCAGTGCTTTGCGGCAGAACAGTACAGGTTTTTCAAATACAGGCATTGGAGCCTATGCTTTATTTGCAAGTACCAATTCATCTTTCAATACAGCTACTGGCCATTTGGCAATGACAAGTAATACTTCAGGAAGTTCCAATACTTCGGCTGGTTATCTTTCTTTAACTGCAAATACAACAGGTAACCAAAACACAGCTATTGGAAAAGACGCTTTAAAATTAAACACCACCGGCAGCAGAAACATTGCAACCGGTGTAAATGCATTGGGCGCAAATATTACAGGCAGCAGTAACGTAGCCGCAGGTAACGATGCATTGAGCAAAACTACTGGCAGCGAACAAACTGCAATGGGCGACAGTGCCCTTGCAAATAATACTACAGGTTTTCAAAATACAGCTATTGGATTTAAAACGCTTCTTACCAGCACTTCTGGTGTGCAAAATACCGCCATCGGTTACGATGCCTTACGTTATCATTCAGCCTCGGGAGAAGATAATACTGCAGTGGGTGCAGAGGCGATGGGCAAAATAACCAGCGGCGATAATAATACAGCCTTGGGCGGGTTTGCAATGGGACAGGCTACTGGTGGAAGCAGCAACACAGCAGTAGGTGCATTTTCATTATTAAAAACTACCACTGCCAGTAATAATAATGCATTGGGTTTTTCAACTTTGCAGGCAAATGTAACAGGTAACAGAAACCTTGCAGCGGGAACAAATGCATTGTATTCCAATACATCCGGCAACGCTAATACAGCAATTGGTAATGATGCTCTTTATAAAAACACCACCGCCTCCAATCTTGTAGCCGTAGGAGATTCTGCTTTGTTTAATAATGGAACGGGAGCAATTTTTTCTTTTCAAAGTAAAAATAATACTGCAATTGGTTCAAAAAGTTTATTTGCAAATACTGTAGGAATAGATAATACCGCCTTAGGTTTTCAATCGTTATACAGCAACACCAGTGGTAATAATAATACTGCTAATGGTTATTTTACACTTAAAAATAACACAACAGGTGGTGCTAATACTGCCTTGGGGCATGAAGCGTTATTAGAGAATATTACAGGTGGATACAACACAGCATTAGGCAATGCTGTACTGAATTTGAATACAACAGGAGATGATAATGCGGGAATTGGTGACCGTGCATTGTATAAAAATACTACAGGCGATAAAAATACAGCAACAGGAAGTTTTGCGCTTGGAGATAATGTAACAGGAAATAATAACACCGCAAATGGCAATGAAGCCCTGACCAAAAATACCATAGGTAATGCAAATGTTGCTATTGGAGCCAGAGCACTATATAAAAACACGGTGCTGTCAAATACAGTTGCTGTAGGCGATTCTGCTTTATACAATAATGGAACGGGTGCTATTGGTGCCTTACAGGCAACTGGCAATACTGCCATTGGTTCTAAAACTTTGTTTGCAAATACTACAGGTAATAGTAATACTGCATTGGGTTCAAAAGCACTTAACAAAAACACTACTGGTACAGATAATACAAGTGATGGTTATAACGCACTTCAAAATAATTTAACAGGCAGGTACAATACTGCTGTTGGTAGTCTTAGCCTAAATCAAAATATTTCTGCAGATGGTAATACCGCCCTTGGCTTTGGGTCTTTATTTACCAATGTAAATGGTCAATATAATACTGCCACCGGTTTTCAGGCATTAAACAATAATGTAGATGGCTCTTATAATACTGCAAACGGATATTTTTCACTTTATAATAATATAAATGGAGTGTATAATAATGCGCAAGGCCATTTAGCTCTTAATGAAAATACGAGTGGTTCAGAAAACAATGCAATGGGTAAAAACGCATTACGTTTAAACACAACTGGCAGCTACAATACTGCCTTCGGTAGTTATTCTCTAACATCAAATACAACCGGAGCATATAATGTAGCAATTGGCGATAGTGCATTAGCTAATGCCTTGAGCAATGTTGTTAATCCCACCCAAAGTACAGCAGTAGGCAGCAGGGCTTTATCTAACACCACTACCGGTTATAACAACACCGCCATCGGTTATAAAACGTTGCCAACTAATATTACCGGCAACCGCCTTACAGCTATTGGCAATGGTGCCGATGTTGATGTTGATGGTTTAAATAACGCAACAGTAATAGGCTCTCAGGCATCCGTATCTGCCAGCAATACCATGGCGTTTGGCAATGCCAATGTAAACGATTGGGTGTTTGGTATTCCAACAGTTACCGCCGCTACTCATGCACTGGAAGTAGGCAGCGGAGCAGGCAATGGTAATGGCGCATTTCTTACAAATGGTGGTGTGTGGACAAACGCAAGTGATATAAATAAGAAAGAAGATATTACTAAAATAGATGGAGCAGAATTACTCAAAAGAATTGCTGCTTTATCGGTTACCAAATGGAAATACAAAGGCACAGAAGAATATCATATTGGGCCGATGGCACAGGATTTTAAAGCTGCTTTTAATGTTGGGGTAGATGATAAAAGTATCAGCACAATTGATCCTGCAGGCATTGCTCTGGCTGCAATACAGGAGTTACTGAAAGAAATAGAAGCATTAAAAAAACGAATAGAAATACTGGAAAAAAAATAGTTAATAAAGAAGAATAAGCAACGCTGTAATATAACAGCATAAACTAAAATTTGGATGACAATTAAAATAATAAACATCTTTCTGGCTGCAGCTTTATTGATTTTTGTTGGTTGTAATGCTGCCCAACAAGAGGAAACTGATTTAACAAGGCAGGAATTAATTTCTGATGTTGATAGCCTGCAAACCAACACCGTGGTTTTAAAAGATACATCACAAAAACAGGATACTGCTTACAACGAAATTATTGCTAATACACTTACAGCAATACGTGCAAATTTTAAGCGTATCAACACCATTGCAAAATGGGCCTCAACCCAAAAAAAAGAACTTAACGAAGCAACCGAAGGTAGCGAAGCAACATTTTATTATTCAAACAGCGGGTTAGAAAAAATTGTAACGCAGCATTTTGGCGAAACTTTTCAAAGATCAACGGAGTACTATTTACTGGCAGATCAACTTTCATTTGTTTTTGAGAAATCAGTTAAATATAACCGGCCGCTTTATTATGATTCCGTTGCCATGAAGGAGAGTAACGATAACGAGATTTTCGACATTAAAAAATCTGAAACTGATGAGTACAGAAGTTATTTCGATAAAGGAAAACTGATTCATAAAATAATAAAACAAAACAGCGGATCTCAATCGGCAGATAATAATTTATCGGAGGAACAAAAGCGGATTACGGAAGCTTATATTAAATTGAGGGCAATGATACAGAAAAAGTAAAATGCTTTTGTGCAATATGGTTTAATATCCTTTTGGCTATTAATCCCTTTTATAAATTATAGAAAGATAAAATGCCCCACATAAAATTTTAATTATTTAAACAATCATTTTTAACCAATAAAATTACATGTATGAAATTTCTTTTTATCCCCATTTTAGTTTTATTAGCAGCCTGTTCTGATAGTAAAGAAACAAAGGCGCCAGGAGATACAACGCCATCCTCATCTTCGGATGTTAAGGCCAAAAACGCCGGTGCTGGTAATAGCAGCGAAGACAATAATATAGTAGAATGGTTAGTGGGCAAAGAGTGGAAAGCAGAATTGGGGGCAGCTCCTTTTTCCATTTTAAAAGTTTATTCAAGAGATACTTGTGGCTATGCAACCGGAAGAGATCACTGGACGTTTAAAAATAGCCGCTTTGAAATGTTTGGAGCCGAATGGCCTTTCGTAAAAGTGAATGACACCAGCTTTACTATTTATGTAGAGCCTACTAAAAAAACATTTGCTTATAATTTTGTAAAGAAATTATAGGATAGTTTATCCAACAGTTCAGGAGCATAGAAAACGGAACTATTGTGGAAAGCATTTGAAAAAAATAATTCTAACAGGCAATAAAAATTGCATTATGCCAGAAAACTTTATTACCGTAAATACCAACTCCGGAATGTTTATTTTTTCTCCCCTTGAAATTATAAGGTGCCAGGCAAGTAACAACTATACCTGGTTTCATCTTACCGGAAGAAGAAAGGTGCTGGTTGCCAGAACAATGGGTAAATACGAAACAGCACTCACCGAAAATAATTTCATAAAAATTCACCGCACTGATATTATCAATAAATTTTTCATCAGCAAAATAAAAAATAATATTATCAGCTTAACCGATGGCACCTGCTTAACCATCAGTAAAAGGCGTAGAACCGTTGTTAAAGATTTATTACAGCCAGCATCTTAAAAGCAAGCTTAAAACGGGGTAAGTATTCTTGAGTAAAATAAAATTTCATCACCTCAATAAACCTTGCTTAAATAAAGCAGTCTTATCCAAACAAAAAATTATTACTATGCAACATTTAAAAAAATTATTCCTCCTGTTTGTATGTTTTGCGGCTGTAAGTGCTACCGCCACAGCACAGGGCGATTCAACCGGCCTGCCCGGCGATAACTTCAGTCTGCAGGGCGCACTGGAAATGTTTAAACAGTCATCTTCTATCGAAGAATTTGAAAAGCTTATAAACACCGAAAATAAAAATGTAAACAACCTCGATTTAAATGGCGATGGCGAAACTGATTACATAAAAGTAATTGACAAAGCAGGTAAAGATGTTCACGCTTTTGTTTTACAGGTTGCTGTTTCAGAAACCGAAAACCAGGATATTGCAGTGATAGAACTGGAAAAAACCGGCGATACAACTGCCGTGTTACAAATTGTGGGCGATGAAGAAATTTATGGCGAGCAAAAAATTGTAGAAGCATCCGACGAGGGAGATGAAATGGATAACAATACAGATGCTAAAGAAAATGGCCCCCATGCTGATTATAATTTTAAAGGCAACCGCATTGTAGTAAATGTTTTCTACTGGCCATCGGTTCGTTTTGTTTACCGCCCCGCTTATGTGCCCTGGGTTTCTCCATGGCGCTGGAGGCATTATCCAAATTACTGGAAGCCATGGCGCCCCTTTGCATGGCATGTGTTTCACCCACGTGCTTATGTATATCGCAGGCATTACGCTGTTGTACGCACACACCGGGTTGCGGCTGCACACCGGGTTTACACACCACACCGCACAAGCTCGGTAATTGTACGCAACAGAACCACCGTTGCCCGTAATAATTACAAAGTTACCCGTACCAGAACCCGTGTTACCGGCCCTAGAGGAAATACAAGAGTAAGAACAAATACTACTGTACAGCCAAGAGGCAACGGCGGAAGAAATAATGATGACGATAGAAGAAAAAGAGGTAGAAGAGGATAAAAATTTTTAATAAAGATTGATGAAGCTGCAGGTGAAAGCCTGCAGCTTTTTTATGTGTGCATTTAAAATTAGCTATGCTGTGTGGCTGCAAAAAAGCCAACATACACTTTATAACAGCCCTGAAAGGGCGAAATATTTTATTACGAGGCTTTCCAAAACTTGTTCTTTTGCCGTGAAGTTGGCAAGACTGAATATATAATTATGACAGCTCTATTCTGTATTAAAAAATTTCAATTAACTTGAAAAGAAAAGGAATTTCATGGCTCAATACATTTTAGCACTCGACCAGGGCACCACCAGCTCCCGTGCAATTATTTTTGATGAAAAAGGAAGCATCATCTGTACAGCACAAAAAGAGTTTACACAAATTTTTCCGCAGCCGGGCTGGGTTGAGCATGATGCCAATGAAATATGGAGCACACAATTGGGCGTGGCCGCCGAAGCCATTACCAAGGCTGGATTATTGCCCGAAAATATTGCCGCCATCGGTATTACCAACCAACGGGAAACAACGGTGGTTTGGGAACGTGCAACCGGCAAACCCATTTACAATGCCATTGTTTGGCAGGACAGGAGAACGGCTGCTTTTTGTGATGAATTGCGGGCTAAAGGTTTGGATAAAATGATACAGCAAAAAACAGGATTAATCGTTGATGCTTATTTTTCGGCCAGTAAAGTAAAATGGATATTGGATAATGTAGAAGGTGCAAGAACGAAAGCAGAAAAAGGCGAATTGTGTTTTGGTACAATAGATACCTGGTTAGTTTGGAATTTGACAAAAGGACAAATTCATGTAACGGATGTATCCAACGCATCACGTACCATGTTGTGTAATATACATACGTTGCAATGGGATGGCGAACTTGAAAAAATATTTGACATTCCCGGCAATATGCTGCCGCAAATACGCAGCAGCAGCGAAGTGTATGGTACCACGCAAAATATTTTAACGTCGCATAATATTCCCATTGCCGGTATTGCCGGCGATCAGCAATCGGCTTTGTTCGGGCAAATGTGTACACAGCCCGGCATGGTAAAAAACACCTATGGCACCGGTTGTTTTATGCTGATGAATACCGGGGAGCAACCGGTTATCTCCAATAATAATTTATTAACAACCGTTGCATGGAAAGTAAATGGCATTACTAATTATGCTTTGGAAGGAAGTGTTTTTATTGCCGGTGCCGTGGTGCAATGGTTAAGAGATGGATTGGGCATAATAAAAAAATCTGAAGAAGTTGAAGCGCTTGCTGCATCTGTTGATACTGCCGATGGAGTTTACGTAGTGCCTGCATTTGCAGGGCTGGGTGCGCCACACTGGAACCAGTATGCAAAAGGAACCATGGTGGGCATTACAAGAGGTACAACGGCCGCACATATTGCCAGGGCTTCGGTTGAAAGTATTGCTTACCAAACCATGGATGTGTTAAAAGCGATGGAAGCCGATTCCGGAATTTCTATCAAAGAATTGCGGGTGGATGGTGGCGCAACGGCCAATAATTTGTTGATGCAGTTTCAGGCAGATATTTTAAATACAAAAGTGGTGCGACCGGTAATAACAGAAACTACTGCTTTGGGTGCTGCATACCTAGCCGGACTTGCTGTTGGTTACTGGAAAAATATTGAAGCCATACAAAACCAATGGCAGGTTGATGTAAGTTTTGATTCCGCTATGCCGGTTGATGAACAGGATGCTTTGAAGAAAGGATGGCAGCGGGCAATTAAATCGGCTATTGCATGGGCGGATGATAAATGATTGCGTCTTTTCTTTTGAGGAAATTCTAGTTTCTCTAAATTTTATCGAACCTGCTATCGTATATTTTCGAACCATTTCGAACCAAATTTATCATTTCGTTTTATTTTTCGTATATTTACGAACCATATCGAACCAAAATGATACAAAAAATACATACTTTTTCATTGAGTTTAACCATGAAGCTATGGGCTGAAATCAGCAAAGTTGATCGTTTTGATGCGGCCTGGTCTCAAATAGAAAAAAGAGAAGGACAAACATTAAAACAGTTAAAAGCAATTGCTACAGTTCGGAGCGTTGGGGCATCTACACGTATTGAAGGTTCAAAAATGACGGATGCTGAAGTTGAAGTATTAATTGAAAAAATAAAAATTTCTACATTAGAAGAAAGAGACGAACAGGAAGTTGCAGGATATTTTGAAGCACTGGATACAATAGCAGCATCTTACAAAGACATTGAAATAACAGCAGGAAATATAAAAAACCTGCACAACTTATTAATGGCCCATTCCGAAAAAGATACATGGCATCGTGGCGATTACAAGCAGGTAAGTAATGCTGTTGAAGCCAGCCATCCCGATGGGTCTAAACAAATTGTATTTAAAACAACAGAGCCTGGCCTGCAAACAATAACAGCCATGGAGCAATTGCTGGTATGGTACCAGGCAGATAGAGAAACACTTCCGGTTATTAAAGTTGCGCTGTTTGTTTACGATTTTTTGAGCATACATCCTTTTCAGGATGGTAATGGCCGTTTAAGCAGGCTGCTGGCTACATTGCTGTTGTTAAGGCATGGCTATTCATGGATTCAATATGTAAGTTTTGAACACGAAATTGAAAACAGGAAATCTGACTACTATAAAGTGTTGATGCAAACACAAAAACAAAGGCCGGGTGAGCAGGTTGATGAATGGATCAATTTCTTTCTTGGGTGCCTGTCTGCTATACAGGATCAGTTGATGGATAAGTTAAACACAAAAGCAGGCTCAGTAACCCAATTGGCACCACGGGAAAAAAATATAATGACTTATATAGAAAACCATCCGGGCAGCAAGTCTGGTGAAATTGCCGCCAAATTAAATATACCATTATCAACAGTAAAAAAAATGCTTACTGCAATGGTTGATCATAAATTAATTATCAAATATGGTGTAGGTGCCGGCACTAATTATTTAGTTGAAAAGTCAGGTAATTTAAAAACTGGCTTAATGTTTCAATTAACAAAAGTTGCAAAAAAAAAACAATTCTTATTAACTACACCTGGCTCGTACCTGGAAATAAAAGAAATTGTTCTTACTCCGTTGTTTGATTGGGAAAAGCCTGACGAATGGAGCAAAAAATTAGACACAGAGAACCTTGGGTTTACTGTAGCGGCAACCAATGGCAGCGGGGCTTCCTCAAATGACCCATTTTATTTTTATCCGATGATTAGCTTATACCATTTTAACCCTAAAATTATACTAAGTAATCCGATACATATTCCAATAGCTGCCGATCATCAGTTTCCTAAGTTTTCGAACTTTCCTTTACAAATTGAAATTGAGCTTACAGGTTCTGTGCCCAATTTTAGTTTCGATATAACGTTTGTATATGATGAGGTGTAATTAAAATAAAACATCTTTGATGATTCTTTTTAGATAAGATAGTTTAACAATCAATAAATTCTTACTTTTCGGGAATAAACACTGCTTATGAATAATTTCCTTTTCGAACTTATTGGCACTGCCTTTTTAATTTTATTGGGCAATGGTGTGGTAGCCAATGTTGTTTTAAATAAAACAAAAGGCCATAACAGCGGCTGGATCGTTATCACTTTTGGCTGGGCCATTGCCGTTTTTGTGGGTGTATATGTTTCTGCATCGCACAGTGGTGCTCATTTAAACCCGGCTGTAACGCTTGCATTGGCAACTGCCGGTAAATTTGATTGGGCATTGGTGCCGGTACAAATAGCCGGACAGTTTTGTGGTGCCATGATTGGCGCTTTCCTTGTTTGGATAGCTTACAAACAACATTTTGATGAAACTACCGATGCCGATGCAAAACTGGCTGTGTTTTGTAACAGTCCGGCAATAAAAAATACATTTTTTAACCTGGCAACGGAGATTATTGGCACATTTGCACTGGTATTTGGTGTATTATTTATAGCAGGCGGAGATGTTAAGTTAGGTGCATTAGATGCTTTGCCGGTTGCATTATTGGTTTTAGGTATTGGCCTTAGTTTAGGCGGCCCAACCGGTTATGCCATTAACCCCGCAAGAGATTTAGGACCCAGAATAATGCATTTTATGCTTCCTGTAAAACAGAAAAGAGATAGTAACTGGGGCTATAGCTGGATACCGGTTGTTGGGCCGGTGATAGGCGGAGTTTTGGCTGCTTTGGTATTTAAAATGCTTTAATTTTCCAATGCCCCGTAGAGGCAAAAGATTGGTAGAACAATTAAAACAGCCAGCAAAAGTGCCGTAGGCACAACAGATTGCGGGGATTTTCTATCATGCCTACGGCATTTAGTTACATTGTTGCTTATTTTACTACCAATCTATCGTCCCTATCGGGACTTGCATAAATAACTTCAAAAAGTCCAATACATCTAGGCTTTCATTAAAGCCCAATAACAATTCTGCCGTTGAACGGAGCGTCGCCACTGCCGTCCAATCAAGGCTCAAAAGTTCGTCCCCAAAAAAATCTGCTCAAATTTTTAATTCCAAACCTCAACCCTTACCTTTGCGGCTCGAAAATTAAACATACTTTTTTATGGCTAATACCGGTAAAATAAAATCAATCATCGGCGCTGTGGTTGACGTTCAGTTTGACAGCGACAGCAAACTACCCGAAATTTTAAATGCATTGGAGTTAAAACGCGATAACGGCGATACTTTGGTGTTAGAAGTACAGCAACACCTTGGTGAAGACAGTGTACGTACCATTGCGATGGACGGTACCGAAGGTTTGGTACGTGGTACCGTTGTAACTGATACCGGCAAACCAATTGCAATGCCTGTGGGTGATGCAATTAAAGGCCGTTTATTTAATGTTACCGGCGATGCTATTGATGGTTTACCGCAGGTTAGCAAAGAAGGTGGCCGCCCAATTCATGCCAAGCCGCCATTATTCGAAAACCTGAGTACAGCCAACGAAATTCTGTACACCGGTATTAAAGTGATTGATCTGATTGAACCTTATGCAAAAGGTGGTAAGATCGGTTTGTTTGGTGGAGCAGGTGTGGGTAAAACCGTATTGATTCAGGAGTTGATCAACAATATTGCAAAAGCATATAGTGGTGTATCGGTATTTGCTGGTGTGGGCGAAAGAACCCGTGAAGGAAACGATTTGATGAGAGAGATGATTGAAGCTGGCATTATGAACTATGGCGAAAAATTTAAGCATAGCATGGAAGAAGGTGGATGGGATTTGAGCGCTGTGAATATGGAAGACCTGAAAGAATCAAAAGCAACTTTCGTATTCGGACAAATGAACGAACCGCCAGGAGCAAGGGCTCGTGTGGCTTTGAGCGGATTAACCATCGCTGAATATTTCCGTGATGGAGATGGTACCGGACAAGGAAAAGACATTTTATTCTTCGTTGATAATATCTTCCGTTTTACACAGGCAGGTTCTGAGGTATCGGCTTTATTAGGCCGTATGCCAAGTGCGGTGGGTTACCAGCCAACACTGGCAACAGAAATGGGATTGATGCAGGAAAGAATTACTTCTACCAAAAATGGTTCAATTACTTCTGTACAGGCGGTATATGTACCTGCGGATGATTTAACAGATCCGGCTCCTGCAACAACTTTCGCTCACTTAGATGCCACTACGGTATTGAGTCGTAAGATTGCGGATCTGGGTATCTATCCTGCGGTTGATCCTTTGGATAGCACTTCACGTATTCTTACTCCATTAATAGTTGGTGACGAACATTATAACACAGCTAACCGTGTAAAATTAATTTTACAACGCTATAAAGAATTGCAGGATATCATCGCCATTCTTGGTTTGGATGAATTGAGCGATGAAGATAAACTGGTTGTATCACGTGCACGTAAAGTACAGCGTTTCTTAAGTCAGCCGTTTTTTGTGGCTGAGCAGTTCACCGGTTTAAAAGGTGTGTTGGTGCCAATTGAAGACACTATCCGTGGTTTCAATTCTATTATGGATGGTGAAGTAGATGAGTATCCCGAAGCAGCATTTAACCTGGTAGGTACTTTGGAAGATGCGATTGAAAAAGGTAAGAAGCTGATGGAAGCGGCGAAGGCGTAAAACCCAAACCCCCTCCGCCCCCTGAAGGGGGAACTGAGGGCAACAGTTTTAGTTATAAATAACAGTTCTTAAATTTATTGGTGCAGGATTTTTTTTTAAGCCAGGCTTTTGAATGGCTATTTCGCTTCATTGGCGTCGCACTCTTGTACTTATAGTTCTTTATTCAGCGATTTTAAAATCGTTGTCTTATAAATAAATAAAAGCCGGTAACATCTTGCTACTTGCTACTTAAAATTCTTGATACATGGTTCTTGAGATATTAACACCCGAACAGAAAATTTTCAGCGGCGATGTGTACGGCGTACAATTACCGGGCATTGCAGGTTTGTTTGAAGTATTGGAGAAGCATGCTCCACTGGTAAGTGCCTTAAAAGACGGTAATCTGAAAATTTTAAAAGATAAAACACAAACTACTTCTTATACTATTAAAAGCGGGTTTGTGGAAGTGTTGAATAACAAAACTACGGTTTTGGTAGAAGGTGCAGTAGAAGTTTAAAAGGAAAAAATTTATATAAACAGAGAACCCACACATTTTGTGTGGGTTTTTTTATTCGTGTATATTCGTGTACTGAGCTAAGTCGAAGCATACGTGACAAAAAAAATCTCCATAATTATCCCTACTTACAATGAAGCGGCATCAATTGCAAGGTTGATAGCTTATCTGCAATTGTATGGTAAAGAAAAAATCGCCGAAATAATCATCAGCGATGGCGGCAGTGCCGATGAAACCCTTGCCATTGCTGAACAATCGGGTGCTGTGTCTTTAATCTCTCTACAAAAAGGCAGGGCTGCTCAAATGAATTATGCGGCAGCAAAAGCCAGCGGCGATATTTTATACTTTATACATGCCGATAGTTTGCCACCTGTAAATTTTGCTACAGATATTATTGAAGCCGTAAACATCGGCTTTGATTTTGGGCGTTACCGTACAAAATTCGATTCTTCAAAACTGCTTTTAAAAATCAATGCCTGGTTTACCCGCTTTAACTGGTTTATTTGTTATGGTGGCGATCAGACATTATTTGTAACAAAAGAATTATTTAAAAAATCAGGCGGCTTTAAAAACGAGCTGCTCATTATGGAAGAGTATGAATTTTGCGACAGGTTGATGAAGGATTATAAGTACAAAATTTTTGCAGACACTGCATTAATCAGCACCAGAAAATATGAAGGCAGAAGCTGGCTGAAAGTACAACAGGCAAACCGCAAAGCTGTAAAGCTTTTTAAAAAGGGAGTCAGCCAGCAAGAGATTGTAAAAACGTATAAACAAATGTTAGGGTGACTCACTGTAAACTGACAACTACCTTTTTTCGTATTTAAAAACAATGGAAAGATTTATAAACGGCATACAACAAGTTGGCATTGGCGTACAGGATGCGAAAGCGGCTTTTGACTGGTACAAAAATATTTTTGGAACCGATATAGTTGTATTTAAAGATACAGCAGTTGCCAGCCTGATGAAACAATACACCGGCAACATTGCCCAAAAGCGCCATGCCATACTGGCTATGAATATGCAGGGAGGTGGCGGTTTTGAATTATGGCAATACAGCGAAAAAGTGCCCGCTGCCCCTGCATTTGAAATTGCCCTGGGCGATACCGGAATTTTTGCCGTTAAAATAAGATGTAAAAATATTGAAGCCACTTACGATTTTTATAAACAAGAAAAAGTAAATATTTTAAACGCATCCGCAGTTAATCCCGAGGGCAAAAAGCATTTTTTTATTAAAGATCCCTGGAATAATATTTTTGAATTGATTGAGGATGATTACTGGTTTACCAACGAAAATAAATTAACGGGTGCAGTAGTTGGTGTTGTAATCGGTGTAAGCAATATGGATAAGGCAATTGCATTTTACAAAAATGTGTTGGGCTTTGCAGAAGAAGCATATAATGATGAAGCTGTTTACAACGATTTGAAAGGTTTAGCTGGCAGCGAAAGAAAGTGTAAGCGTGTAATTTTAAAAAATTTCTGGAAACCAACGGGAGCTTTTGGAAAATTATTAGGGCCGGTGCAAATTGAACTGGTACAGGCTTTAAATTATCAGCCCAAAAAAATATATGCCGACAGGCATTGGGGCGATATGGGCTTTATACATGTTTGCTTCGATCTGAATAATATGCAGGCACATGGAAAAATCTGTGCAGATAATGACTATCCGCTTACCGTAAATAGTGCCAACAGTTTTAACATGGGCGAGGCTGCGGGCCATTTTTCTTATAACGAAGACCCTGATGAAACATTGATTGAATACGTAGAAACACACAAAGTACCCATAGCCAAAAAATTTGGTTTGTACCTGAACATTCAGAAACGTAACCCTAAAAACTGCCTGCCAGACTGGATTGTAAAGTGTTTAAGGTTTAGCAGGGCAAAATAAAAATCTCATTTAAATGCCGGGTTCTGTCTATGTTTAAGAAGCCTAACATCACAGAAAGCTGTCAGTCTGAGCTTGTCGAAGACGGTTTCAAGAGAACACTCAAAGCTTATCAGGCAAACGTTAAAATTAATCAAGCTGTGGTTTTAACTGCACCAATGCCCATGCTGTAAAAGGGAGAATAAACAAACCCAGGAAACTAAACCAGCTAACTGTAAAACAAAACAACAACAGTGTTACAGTTATAACAAAAACAGGATACAGAATAAATAAAAATGCAATCATTTTAGAGTCAGCATGCCCATCTTCTTTTATTAAAACATTGCCAAGCCATTTTGTAAAATAAAACAATGGCGCATGTAAAATGCCACCAATAATGGCCGGCAAAAGTAGAACTGTTTTTTTTACTAAAGAAATATTCACAAAAAAATGTTGATGCTGCAATGCTCTATCATTTGCATTAATTTCAAAAACAGTTTTACTTAACTGGCTTTTTAAATTATCATTAAACTGCTTAATGGCATTACCATGACTGTCATTATAATCAATATTTTCTTTAGTAATAAAATCACCGAAAAATAATTTTATGTTTTTTCCGAATTTTTTAAAAGAGCTGTAGTTGATGGCAACCGGTAATACTTTTACATCAATACCATCCTGCCAACTGCTGATAGCCAGCCTGGCCGTGCCTTTCTTTAATGCCCTTAAATGCCATTCGTTAACACAAAGCCCTTCACTAAAAATAAGTACAATGCCATTTTTCTTAAAAATATTTTTACAAAACTCAAAAGTTGTATAATTTTCTTCCATGTTTTCAACACCTTCGCTAACACGGTACACCGGAAACATTTTAAATAACGTTAAAATTTTTGCAGTAGTTTTATTTTTAAAAGCATCGCCACGGGCAAGTGAATAAACGGTACCATCAAATAAGGTACAAAGTATAATTGCATCTAAAAATGAGTTGGGATGGTTTACTGCAAGCAACAAAGGCCCTTTATATTTTAAAAGTTCTTTGCGGTTAATGGCCATATCCCTGCAATAAAGCGGTAATGCAAGCCGGGCAATAATTTTTACAATGGAGTAAAGCAAAAGCAGATTTGTTTGAAATGGGAAGATAATTATAAATCAAACAAAAAAGGCAAGTGCAGAATTGCGGAGATCAGCTTCTGTATCAATATCGTTCAGCATGGGTAATTGATGTAGCCTTAGATTGAGTGCAGCAGCATCTTTAAGTGTATCAGCATAAACAGTTTGGGTACTCCATGCCTTATTTATAAAAAAATCAGGTATTGGTTTATTCATCCCTAAAATATAATAACCTCCGTCTGATACTGGTCCTGCAACAACATCTGCAGTATATAGCTTTTCAAATGCATCAGCAAGTATATCGCTATTCAGTTCATAACAATCGCTGCCAATGATGCAAATATTTGTGAATCCTGTTTCAAATAATTCGGTAAATGCATTTTTCATACGTTCCCCAAGTTCATCGCCTTGCTGCAATTTTTTTTCAAAGCCGTTCCATAAATCATCTTCATTTATATAATCGGCATAATAAACAAATTTAGTAACAGACAAACTTACTGTGATGGAATGCGTATGCTGCAATAAATGGTTGTACAGCATTAAAGTTTTTTCATCGCCAATGGTAGCGGCAAGCCTGGTTTTTACTTTGCCTAAAACAGGATTGCGTACAAAAATGATCAATGCGTTTTTCATAAATAAAATTCAGCGGGTAAATTAAACCGCCAACGGGGCTAAAAGCCGCCGTCGGGGTTTTGGCAACCCCGTCAGTGGTTAACAACGCTGACGGCGGTTGTTAAATATTCTTTTCATCAGCAACAACCTCCACCATCATAAAACCAGGTTGAGTCCGAAATAAAAATATCATCTCTGTTTAATGATGCCAATGCACTTGCAGTTTTATCACATATTGCCAGTGGCTGGTTTGGTATCAATGTATGGCCATTGTTATCATCAAAACAATCTTCGGTTCCATAATAAATGGCTGTTTTGCCGGTAAACACACAAGGCCCGTCGGCAGGCATAGGATCCTTTATGGCACAAACTTCTACGCTTTCGATGTAAATCAATTTGTCAGTGGCATAATTTTTTGGATCTAAAATACGGTATGCTCTTTTAGCCCGTATTTCAATAGTGCCAAAACCAATATCGGTAATCATTTTTATGTATTCTTTCAAGGGCAGAGAACCGCTCAGACATAAAGCCCGCAGCCTTTCATCTTCTCTTAATGCTTCGGGCATTTCGGTTTCGCAGGTAGGGTCGCTCATTACCAAACGGCCACGTGGCTTTAGCACACGATACATTTCCTGCAAAGCAAGTTTTAATTCTTCGTGTTTAAATATATTGAACAGGCAATTTTGTGCAGCCACATCAATGCTGTTGTCTTCCACAGGCAAATTCAACGCATCGCCTTTTCTCAAATCAACAAACTCTTTTTTAAACCAGGGGTTTAATTTTTCTGCTTCATCAAAATTTCTTTCGCTGGCAGCTAACATTTCATCAACCACATCCACACCAATAACACCGTTTTTTTGCCTGCTGAAATATGCAAACTGCAACAGTTCCATTCCACCACCAACGCCAACGTATAAAATCTTTGGATTATTAACAAGGTCTCTGGGATTAACTGTAGAGCCACAACCATAATTCATCTGCTGCATAATAACCGGCATATCTAAACCCGGCAATTGCCAAATGGGTGTGGTGGTGCAGCATAAACCTACATCTGGTTTTTCAGCCGCTTCTTTGTAAACATTTCTGGTAGTTTCTAAATAAGTTGTTGACATAAATATTAATTATTGATTGAGTGAATGATAAAATAAAATAAAGCACTTAGCACAGCCGCAATGGGTAAAGTTAAGAGCCAGGACAATGCGATTTTTAAAATTTCTTTATTATTGGCAGTTTTATTTACAAGCCCGATGCCGTAAATACTGCCTACCGATACATGCGTTGTACTAACCGGTAAACCAAATTTGCTGGCTGCAATTACCAAAAATCCGGTTACTAAGTTTGCCGTAAAACCCTGGCCATGATTCATTTTTGTGATTTTTTTGCTCATAGTTTCGGCAATGCGTTTTGCATTTAGTAAACCGCCAATAGCCATGGTAATTGCCAGTATGAGTATATTAATTTGTATCGAAAAAAAGTTACACAGTAACATCAGCGATACTAATTTGGGAGTATCATTCAAACCTCTTGCAAAACTCACAACACCTGCACTAATATAATGCAATACATTTAATGCCGATTGAAATTGAATGCCGAGCATTTTTCCCTGGTATTGGTTTACGCACTTTGCCGTGGTATCAATTGTTACCTGCGTGGTTTGTACAGCAACAAAATTTGCAGACTGTGCAACGGCCACCGGCACCCATTGATTGTTTCCTATGCATACGCAACTTTCTTCAGTAATGCCGGCGGCTTTGCGGCTTCGTTTAAATAATGCATACAATAATGCAGCAATTAATACAGCAATTACAGGCCCTAAAACCAGTGGCAAAAAAAAAGTTTTACCTAGCTTGCTAAAATTAACTGCACTGCCAACCGCTACCAAACCTGCACCCACCAATGCCCCTACCAAACTGTGCGTTGTAGATATGGGAAAGCCCAATCTGGTTGCCAATAAAACAGTAGCACCAGCCGCCAGTGCAACGGCCAAAACAAAATCAACCGATTGTATAATATTATCGGGTACCAAACCTTTGCCCGAAAAGTTTTTTATTAAGGCGGCAGCAAAAAAATACGAACATACACTGCCAGCAAAAGTTGTTAGCGTTGCTAAAATTAATGCCGGCCTGTATTGCAAAGTGCCACTGCCCCACAATGTAGCCACACCCTTAAAATTATCATTTGCTCCGTTGGAGTAAGTGAGTAATAAAACTGCCAGAAATAAAAATATCAGCATCGTTTAAAAATTATAGCGCACTGTAAGTTGCGCCTGCGTACGTGATAAAATAGGATCGTACTGCCAAGGTGTTGTTGTAGTGTTATTAAAATTAAGTTCAGGTGCTGTTGCTGTGTTTGCTTTTGCAACGGTTAATAACTGGTAACTGCTGTTTAAAACATTGGGCACATAATACTGCCGCCCCCATTTTTTACTTATTAAGTTCGATAAATTAAATACATCCAATGAAACACTCACCGATTGGTTTTTATTTTTTTCGCCAAATAATAAAGTATGTACAATTTTCATGTCCAGTTGATTATTCCACGGAGTTCTTGCGCCGTTACGTTCGGCATACTGACCACGGCGTTTGCTTAAATATTTATCGTTGCTGATGTATACATCTAACTGGCTCCATTGGTTTGCAGTCGAATTGGTTACATTACCGCCGGCATCTTTTATATCGGCTAAATTACTTTCACTTATATTTTTTGGTATGTAAATCAAATCATTATTTGGCGAACCATCTCTGTTAATATCGCCAATGTATGTGTATGTAAATGGTGAACCTGCCTGTGCAATGTACACGAGTGTAACCGATGTTGCCGCACGGTTCCAATTTTTATTATAGTTTAAAGTACCAATAATCCTATGCCTTAAATCGAAGTTTGAATAAGAGAGTTGCGGGTCGTTTGGTTTGATGGTTTGGTTAAACTCCCAGTTTGCCTGCGGCGATACCCTAACACCATTGGCCTTATCTTTTGATACGCCATAGGTGTATGCACCAACTGCCCTGAAGCTTTTATATTTTTTTGCAACCGATGCTGTAATGCTGTACCGGTAACCATCTTGTGTGTTGGTAAGCAAAAACACATTGGTAAATGCCGCATTGTTTTTTTGCTGATTACCGCTGCCAAGATAAACCGGCCGGTTATCGCCGGTGCCTTTTAATGGGGCTGTGCTGTCTTTCAGATTTACTGTTTTGTATAAAATATCCTGTAGGGTTTTTGTGTATGTTGCATCCACGGTAAAGGTCCAGTCATTTTTTGTTTTTATATCAAAACCTAAACTGCTGCGTAATACTTTTGGCAAACGAAAGTCATTATCCAACAAATTTATTTCTCTGATACCCGGTTGATACATTGCTGCAACCATTGATACATCCGGATTTAGCGGCACAACGCCGGTTGGCCTTATATCAATATTGCCATAAGTGGTACCGCTGTTGTAATAAGGATATGCCAGCCATGCAAAAGGCATGCGGCCATTAAAAACACCGGTGCCACCACGAACTACTATATTTTTATTGCCAAACACATCCCAGTTAAAACCCAAGCGGGGCGCTAATTGTGGCTTTGCATAATTTTTATTTTGATAGCTGGAAAATTCTTTGGTAGCTGTTACAGCAGGGTTGGCAGCAGGCCTGTCGGGGTATTGCGTAATATCGCTGCGTAGCCCGATTGTTACCTGCAATTTTTTATTTACTTCAATATCATCCTGCACATACTGGCTTAATAACAGCACCCTGAAATTTGCCGAAGGCGTAGCTCTGTTGTACTCATAATCATTGTTGTTTAAATTATACACACCTCTTATGCGGCTTGGTTTGTTGGCATAAAAATCATCTGCATTGCGATATGCCCAGCGGCCATTGAAGGCTGTTAGAAACCTGTAATTAACCCTGTACAATTCATTATGTACACCCAAAGTAAAATTATGTTTACCACGGTTATAAGTAAGGTTATCAGTAAATTCAAAAGTTTTTAAAGAAAGGCCATACACAGCAGCCTCACGGTATGTGCCTGCAAATATCGTATTTGCAGTGTTGTAAGTAATTTCAATGTGTGGAAAAAAAGAGCCATTCGTTTGCCGGTTATCATCGGTTTGTGTGTAACCAAGAATTAAATTGTTGGATAAATTTTTTGCAAAATTGCTACGCACTTCCATAACCGTACTGTGTGTTGTGCTGTAATGTTTAAAACCCTGACTGCCAAAGTTGAGTACGTTGGCACTTCGTTCACCATAATCGGCAAATGCTTTTATATAATTATGCCTGATGCTTATTTTATGAACCTGGCTTATGTTCCAATCCAATTTGAAAAACACTTTATTACTTTGGCTTTGCAGATTTATTTTATCGTACGAGCCGGAGTTGTAGTTGTATCTTCTTAAAAGTGTATCAGCAATTGCTTTAGCAATACTCAGCGGAATTGCAGCACCTGTGCTGCCAGGTGCAAAACCAACCGGCTCACTTTTTCGTGCAATTTCTGTAGCTGCAAAATAAAAAAGTTTATTTTTTATAATGGCACCACCAATTCTTAAACCTGTTTGATAGTCGTAAAAATTATCAATTTTTGTACGGTTTTCATCGGCACTTTTACCGGTAAGTATTTGATTGCGGCCGCTAAAAAATACGGAGCCTGTTAATTTATTGGTACCGCTTTTTGTAACTGCATTTACGCTGCCGCCGGTAAAGTTGCCCAGCACCACATTAAATGGCGAAAGTTCTACTTGTACTTCCTGTATGGCTTCTAAACTGATGGGTTGTGTTTTTGCCAAACCACCGGGGTTACCAGTTGCCAACGAGCCACCAGCGCCGCTTGCAGGTTCGGTAAAACCAAAAGCGTCATTCAGGGATGCGCCATCAACACTTAAATTATTGTACCGGTAATTAGATCCTGCAAAACTATTGCCGTTGGCTTGTGCTGTAAGGCGTGTAAAATCCTGCAGGCTGCGGTTTAGCGTAGGCATTTGAGCTAATTGCGTACCGTTAATATTGTTACCAAAACTTATTTTCTTTTTGCCGCTGGCAGAAACTATTACTTCATTCAGCAACGCTGTTTTGCTAACCAACTGTACATCGGTTGTAAAATATTTTCCTAAGGAAAGATATACTTCCTGCAATGTATCAGTTTTATAACCAGTATATGAGGTGATTATGGTATAAGGCCCGCCACTCTTCATATTGGTTAAAATAAAATTTCCATTGGTTTGTGTAATGGCTGTATATTTTTCATCGGTGGTTTCTAAAACAGCCAGTATCGTTGCGTTTGATAGTTGTTTTTTATCTGTAGAGCTTACATTGCCCTTGATACCTGATGTGGTTATTTGGGCAAATACATTTACAGAGAAAATGAATAATGATATGGTAATGATAAATTTTTGCATTGATAGGCAGTTGTGTTTTAAAAAAAGAGATTGATTCCCTTTTCAGTAATTTGTTTTTACAACCTTGTATAAAATATATTAAAACGCTGCAACTGCCGGTGGGCCACGTAAAGCCAAACCTTTGGATAAAATATGATGGAGTAAAAAAGTTATTGAAAGGATGTAATTAGAAATGCTATTAAACAAACTACTTAACAGCTTTATAAAACTATTGGGCAATAAAAAATTAATTGCAGTTTTCAGGTTAGCAGCCGTATTTATATCCTCTTGTTTGGTTAGTAAAAATAAAGGGGCCTGTAATTTATTGTTAAAGTGTGAACTGATGTTTTTTAATAACTGACCACCGCACCAACTAAAATTTAAAAAATCAGTACGCTGATAATATTTTTTTTGAAGTGCCAGTAAATAAAAACCACCATGACTATCTGCACCAATGCTGTTGCAATTATTTTGTAACTGACGGTTTGCGTCTAAAATATCTTTTGCAGATAAGCCTGCACAATCGCTGCCAATGGTAATTAAATTATTGTAGCCGTTGCCAAAACAATATTCAATGGCATTGCAAAATTTTTCGGCAAAACTATTGCCATGCTGCTTTGCTTCATCAATAATAATAAAAGGAAGATTTGTTTCTTTTACAACATCAATTGTTTTATTGTAGAGAGCCTGGTGAAGCTGTAAATTTTTTGCCGCATTTGGGTGCAGTATTTTATGATTCTGCTCAGCATTGGCAGTGCGGCTAAAAACTAATATGGCTGTATTTTGTAGCAGGTTGGTTTATTTGGCGTATCTACGATATTTAACAAAACATAGTTTTAATCTGCAACCGCACCGCCACAACTGCTGCCGGCACCGGCTGTACAACCAAAGCAATGCTGGTTTACAACGATGGAACGGTTTTGCAATGCAGCACTATCAAATGCTGCAATATGTTTGCTGCTGCAATCAACTTTAAGTTCCAGCATCTGGTTAAAATCGCAATCGTAAATAAAACCATCCCAACCGATGGAGAGTGTGTTGCGGCACATTACATTGGCTGCTGCTGCAGGGTTAAATGCTGCCAGTAATTTCTCCATATACTTTTCGTAATTACCAGTTTGCAACAGGTAATCTAAAAAGCGGCTCACCGGCAGGTTGGTAATGGCAAATAAATTATGGAATGATATACCAAAATCTTTTTTCAGCGAATCTTTAAATTCTTTTTCCAAAGCTGATTGTGATGGTGGTAAAAATGCACCGGCCGGATTATAGACAAGATTTAAAACAAGGCCACTGCCTTCCAAACCATAACCAACTGCATTCAGCATTTGCAGGGCTTTAATGCTGTCTTCAAAAACACCATCACCACGTTGTTTATCGGTTCTGTCTTTTGAGTAAAACGGAAGCGATGAAACCACTTCAATATTATGCAATTTGTAAAACTCCGGCAGATCGTAATATTTTTTATTAGCCCTTATGATGGTAAGGTTGCAACGCACAATTATTTTTATGTGCTGATTTACTTTTTTTATTTCCTCCACAAACCACCTGAAATCGGGATTCATTTCGGGTGCGCCACCGGTTAAATCAACGGTTGTAAAAGATGGATTTGCTGCCAGCACATCAATACATTGCTGCATGGTTTGCCTGGTCATAATTTCTTTACGATCGGGCCCGGCATCTACATGGCAATGCTTGCAAACCTGGTTACACATTTTGCCAACATTAATCTGAAATACTTCTAATGCTGTTGGCATTAACGGATACAACCCAATGCCCTCCAGCTTTTGCTGAAAAGGTACCAGGTTAAATGAATCATCATGATTACTGCCATGCTCTAATATTTCTATCTGCTCATGTGCATCTGCCAGAATGTTGTGTTGTGCTTTTAGTGATTTCATATCTATCTCTTCGCTTCGGTAAAGAATGTGTTTATTTATTTTTATTTATATCGCTTCTATAAAGCTCAATAAAGATTTTCAGTACAAGAGTGCGACGCCAATGAAGCTAAATAGTAATTAAAAGGCCTGGCCCAAAAAACTCACAGCAATAATTTTAAAACTGTTTTTGAAATCTTTTACTGCTGCACAGCTCCTCCGCCGCGGAGGAGGCGGAGAGGGTTTACATCGCAATCTCTTTCACCTTATTCATCATCTGCACGCTGTGTACCAATGCGGCACCTCCTTTTATAGCAGCGGCAATGTGTACGGCTTCCATCATCTGTGCTTCGCTGTATCCTTTTTCGTAGGCATCGCTGCTGTAAGCATCAATGCAATACGGGCATTGCACGGCATGCGCAACGGCCAATGCAATCAACGATTTTTCTTTAGCTGTTAATGCACTGTCGGCAAAAGCAGCACCGTACCAGGCAAAAAATTTATCGGCAAGGTCTTTTTGATATTCGCTGATGTTTCCAAATTTTGCAAGGTCGGCTGCATTGTAATAATGATCGCTCATAAAAAATTATTGTTTGTAATTATCTAAATAAAGTGTCCAGTCGTATTTTTTAAATTTTATTTTAGGATTAACATCCGTAGTCAGTAATTGTTTTGACTTCAACAATTCAATCATTTTTTGCTTACCGCCAAAATCGCGGCGAAACCAATTTAATAAAGCCGGCAGTTTTAAAATATTTGTTGCTGTATCATAATTTGCTTCAGATGTAAGATAGGCCGTTGTTGCTACATCTAATTGTGTGTTTAAATTCTCAGGATTGTAAAACGCAATAGGAGGACAGCTTTTGGCGCCACAGTTGAGTGCAAAGTGAATGCGGTAATCGAGTTTATCAACCCGTAAATCTTTTTCGGTTTTATTGGGGAAGAGTTTTGATAAATAGCCCAGGCTCCATTTTATACTGCTGCGGCGTAAAAGGCCGTGTTCAATTTTATCAAGACTGAAAGTTTTACCGGCAACCACAATGTTTTTATTTTTAAAAAATTTATTTCTGCTTTTGTATTGATCGGGATTTGCATGTAGCGAAGCATTGGTGTAGGCATTGTATAAATTTATCCAGAATGCTTTTTTATCATCATCAGTTTTTAAACCGGTAAGTAGTTCGTTATAATTTAACTGCTGTAAATTTTTTATATAGGCAGCAGTTGGCTCGTTTGTTTTTGCAGCGTACATAAAATCCTGCGATAATTTTACAAGTGCATTGCTGCTGGCTGTGTAAACTTTTGGTGTTTCCACGGTTTTTGGTTTATCTGTTTTTATTGGCTCCGCTGGTTTTGTTTGTGCAATTGTTTTTGCATCTTCAATAAATTTTGCCAGTGCCGCTTCGGTTAAATCTGCCGCATTGGTTATTGAAATTACTTTTAAATTTTTATCAAGCACTACTGTATATGGATAAGATGGCGGGCTGAAAGCATTGGTAAAACGGCTGTCTTCATCTACAACCAATGGAAATGCAAAAGGCTGGCGGCTGCTGATGAATTTTGTAAGCTTTGCTTCCGGCTCTGTTGATACCAATAAAATACTGATATCATCCTTAAATTTATTTTTAAAAGCAGCAAGCTCTGGCAGGGCTTTTATGCAGGGTGCACACCAGGTGCCAAAAAAATCTATAATGGTAATGGTGTGCTGTATTTTTTTTAGGGTAGATGAAGATGAAGTGTGGTTGAGCATTTTTGCAATGGGCAAATCGGTAACTATATCACCGGTTTTGTACGCAGTTTGAGAGCGGCACAAAACAGGAAAAATCAAAAAAAGTATAAATAATAATCTCATTTTTTTAAGTAGTAAAGCTTTTAAGTTTGAATATACGTAAATTCACTTCAAAAGGTTTAATTATGGCATATTCTTTAATGGATGTAAAAAATTGTGCAGCATTTTTAAGAGAGAAAGGTATTGACAATGCTGTTGCAGGTATTGTATTAGGCACAGGTTTGGGTGCATTGGTAAATAAAATTGAAGTTAAAATTACGATACCTTATCATGAAATTCCAAACTTTCCCGAAGCTACAGTGGAGTTTCATAAAGGCAATTTAATTTATGGGATGATAAACAATGTTGCAGTGCTTGTAATGCAGGGCCGGTTTCATTATTACGAAGGCTACAGCATGCAGCAGGTAACTTTTCCGGTAAGGGTGATGAAGGAAATTGGCGTACAATATTTATTGCTGAGCAATGCTGCTGGTGGTATGAACCCGGATTATAAAAAAGGTGATTTGGTTTTATTGACCGATCATATTAATGAGCAACCCGAAAATCCTTTGCGTGGTTTAAACGACCCCGCTTTTGGAAACCGCTTTGTAGATATGTGTTGCCCTTATGATAAATTATTGAATGAGAAAATAGTTAATGCTGCAAAAAATATATCATCACAAATTAAGCAAGGTGTTTATGTTGCAGTTGCCGGGCCTAACCTGGAAACACGTGCCGAGTACAGACTGTTACGTGCCATGGGTGCAGATATGGTAGGCATGAGTACGGTGCCGGAAGTGATTGTTGCCAACCATGTTGGCCTCCCCTGCGCTGCGGTAAGTGTTATAACAGATGAGTGCGATCCGGATAATTTACAACCGGTAAATATTGCAGAAATAATTGCAGTTGCTGGTAAGGCTGATGAGAAATTGAGTGAATTGTTTGTGGAAGTTATTGGTAAGGCGTGAGGCGTGAGTGGTGAGACGTGAGTTGGGCAACCTTAAAATTTTTTCCACACTTTATTTACACTATGAATTCGTAAAAGGTATTTTTTATTTTGAGCTCCACTCACGACTCACAACTCACGATTCACGTTCTCAATTTAATTGCGGATCAATCGGATAGTTTACCATCTTTTCATATTCGCCGCCCAATTGCTGAAGACTGTTTTTCCATATCATATCTTGTGCTGTATTAAATACAAGCCTGCTGTTTCCTGCAACGGTTAGCCAGGTTTTCTCTATCATTTCATCACCTAATTGACCATCTCCCCAGCCACTATAACCAATAAAAAATTTTATTTTTTTAAGATCAATGCTTTTGCTTTTTATCAAAGCGGTTACGGTTTCAAAATTGCTGCCCCAATAAATATCTTCAGTAACTTTAACTGATTCCGGAATCAGATCTGGATATTGATGCAGAAAATGAATGGTATTCATTTGTACGGGGCCTCCATAAAACACAGCCAATGGGTAACCTTCCATATCTGTAATAAGTTCATCCAAAGTTTGTTCAATCTGTTTGTTTAAAACAAATCCTAAACTTCCTTCGGGCTGGTGTTCGCATAAAAAAACAACGGTACGCAAAAAATTCGGATCCTTTAAAAATGGTTCCGCAATCAATAATATACCAGCTGCCGGTTCAATCATCTTTCTAAAGTAATATTTTAATGGATAAAAACAATTACAACCTGTTAATTTTATAAAATTATCCAAACCTTAGTTAAATTTAAAATTATACAGTTTTAAATTATCTTACAGGCCAATACTGATTTACCTTTGCTTGTATGAAAAAAATTTTTCCAGTTATAACAATATTGATACTGTTCTCTTTGCTGGGACTGATTTTTTTTCAGTACATGTGGATAAAGAGTGCCAAGGATATTAAAGACAAGCAGATTGAGGATAATATTGTGCATGCTCAATTTTACGCTGCTACTATATTAACACAGGAACGCAATTCACTAATGCCGCTAACCAGGAAAAGCGACCTGCTTTTTCCCGGAGATAAACTACAAATGCAGTATTTTAAACCCTCTGTAATAAAACGTTTTTCCAGAGAAGAAATTGCAGATATTATAAAGATGGGGTTCATTAAACATAATCTCAAAGATTATCCATTTGAATTTAATGTGAGCGTTAATTCCATCAACGGCGATCAGGTTTACAGCAATGATTTTTATAAATATTATCTCGATTCCAACAATAACATTAACCATGTGTTGCCACTGGAACCTGCAAGCGGCAGCAGTTTTGAAAACATGGGTAATGAAGAATTCCTTTCTATTATAGTTCCACATCAAAAAGGCCTTATCTGGCGGGAAATGATCTGGTTTATTTTGGGTGCTATTCTTTTCACCATTATTATTACCACAGCATTTTTTATAACTGTGCGTACTTTATTAAAGCAAAAAAAACTGAGTGAGATAAAATCGGATTTTATCAACAATATGACGCATGAATTTAAAACGCCGCTTGCAACAATTTCTCTTGCTGTGGATGCTTTAAAAAATGATAAGGTGAGCGGCAACAAAGAAAAGACTGATTATTTTACCGGTATTATTAAGGAAGAAAACAAGCGCATGAACAAGCAGGTAGAAACCATACTGCAGGCGGCTTTACTTGATAAGAAAGAAGTGCAGTTAAATATGAAACGATTGCTGGCACACGATATTATCATTAATGTATTGAACAATATTGGTTTACAAGTTGAAGAAAAAGGCGGCAAGATTGATGTGGAGCTGGATGCAGAAAATGACCTGATAATGGCGGATGAAGTGCATTTTACCAACGTGATAAATAACCTGTTGGACAATGCCGTAAAATATTCAAAAGATAACCTACACATAAAACTAAGTACAAAGAATGCGGGCAATCATCTTAAAATAAAAATTGAGGATAACGGCATTGGTATGAACAAAGAAACGCTGCATCGTATTTTTGAAAAATTTTATCGTGCCCATACAGGCAACGTACACAATGTAAAAGGATTTGGCCTGGGCTTAAGCTATGTTAAAACGATGATTGATGCACACCACGGAACCATTAAAGCCGAGAGTGTTTTGGGCAAGGGTAGCAGCTTCACTATCTCACTTCCATTACCAAAATAAGATCATCATCATCTTTTTGCAAATGGAACTACTGGTTTTAATCCACTCCATTCGCTACTTACTGCACAAACTTTTACATCAACAAGGTTGTTTTGTAATGCAAATTCACGAATGATTTTTTCATTTAAATCAGTGCTTTAAGCCGAATCCACCTTATACCAGGATACCCAAATTATAACCGGGGAATTCTTTTACAGATTTTTAAAACAAGCTTCATTTGGTTTTTAAAATCGTTCATATCTATGGCAAAAAGATGTATCAGGTCTGGCTGCTCATTTTTTGAAACACATTGGTTCGTAATGTTAAGTCACAACCAGTAAAAATATATGATTGGTGAATTAATCAATAAAATTTTCATTCCAGGTTTAATGCCTAATTTTTTGAGAAGGGGAGTTCAGGAATAACCGACTTGAGCCATAAAATTGGTTTTAAATTTTTAGTTTGATAGCTAATTCACATCAATCCACAACTATTCACATTCAATTCACATCAATTCGGCTGTTTTTCAGCTTATAAGCCCACCAAGTAAGGCCCACAGCCTTGTGGATAAAAAACTTTACCCAAAATTTGATTATAAAGTGGGAAAAAGTGTTATTTTGTGGGAGTCAATGTTATTCAATACACTAAATACCTGAAAATGATTGGTTTCCTCGGCGAATATGAGGCCACTTTAGATGCTAAAGGGCGCTTCCTTTTACCGGCAGGCTTTAAAAAGCAATTGCCGGAAGCCGGTGCTACGCATTTTATCATAAACAGGGGTTTTGAAAAATGCCTCACATTATACCCGCTGCAAAGCTGGGAACCAATATTTTCTGAAATCAGCAAATTGAATGATTTTGACCCTAAGGTAAGAGAATTCAGGCGGTATTTTTTAAACGGGGCCACACAATTGGAACTGGATTCTGCCGGCAGGTTGTTGGTACCAAAAAACCTGACCGAACATGCGGGGCTGGATAAGGATATTGTTTTGGTATCGGCGGTTAACAAAATTGAGATATGGGACAAAAATAAGTACAAACAGTTCTTTGAAACTTTTACACCACAATCATTCAGTGATTTGGCAAACGAAGTGATGAATAAAACGGTTGGTTAATTTGTTAATCCGTTAATTAGTTATACGTATAATGAAAGATCAGGAACAAATAAAACCAATTAACGGATTAATGGATAAACGGATTAACTACCATACATCCGTCTTATTGCAGGAATGTGTTGATGGCCTGAATATTTGGCCCGGCGGCATTTATGTTGATTGCACATTTGGCGGTGGCGGACATAGCAAAGCCATTTTGCAACAGTTAAATGAAAACGGAAGGCTGATAGTTTTTGATCAGGATGATGATGCAAGAAAAAACCTGCCGGATGATAAACGGGTAATTTTTGTTCCTCAAAATTTCAGGCACCTGCAACGCTTTTTGCGTTTGCATAAAGCTGCACAGGTGGATGGTATTCTTGCCGACCTTGGCGTATCCAGTCACCAGTTTGATGAGGCTGAGCGTGGTTTTTCTATTCGCTTTGATGCGGCACTTGATATGCGTATGGATCAGCGCCAGGCAAATACTGCAGCCGATGTGCTGAAAAATTTTTCAGAAACGCAACTGCATAAAATGTTTGAACAGTATGGCGAAGTAACCAACTCAAAAACACTGGCAAAAACAATTGTAGCGCAACGTGCACTGGCTCCCATACGAACTATCAACGAATTTAAAGCTGCTGTACAAACAATAGTAAAAGGAAATCCTCAAAAATATTTTGCACAGGTTTTTCAGGCATTAAGAATAGAAGTGAATGATGAGCTGGGAGCTTTGAAAGAACTGTTGCAGCAAACGGTATCGGTTTTAAAACCGGGCGGAAGAGTTGCAGTAATAACTTTTCATTCGCTGGAAGACAGGATTGTAAAGAATTTTTTTAGAGATGGCACTTTTGAAGATACAGCCATTGATGATGTGTATGGGCATCGGTTTGAAAATCCTTTTAAAGTGATAACAAAGAAACCCATTACAGCAACAGAAAAAGAATTGAAAGAAAATACAAGATCACGCAGTGCAAAATTAAGAGTGGCCGCAATGAAGTGAAAGTTTTAAAATAATTATCAGCATAAGAAAATAAATGACAGCAGAAAATGAAATAAAGGAACAACCGATCGCCAGTCAAAAAATTGACTGGAAGAAGTTTGTAAGCCACAAATGGGTGGTTAAAAATATTCCTTTCTTTTTGTTTTTAACCATACTGGCAGTATTGTATATATATAATGGCCATCATGCCGATAAACAAATTTTAAAAATAAGCACAACCGAAAAAAAAATTAAGGAGCTGGAATACGAATATAAAACAATTAAGAGCGACGTGATTTTCAGAAGCAAGGCAAGTGAATTAATAAAAGTTGTAGAACCGCTGGGGTTAAAAGAATTAACACAACCACCGGTTTTGCTTGGAGAAGCCTCAAAGACCGAAAAGTGAAAGGGTATGAAAATTTTTTTAAAAAAATAAAACACAATATCTCAATTTCTCTCTCCGCCATCTGGCGGAAGGATAGGAGGGGCCGCAAATGGACGTAAAAAAAGACATACTATGGAGGGTTTATCTCAGTTTTCTGGGGATAGTTATCCTTGGCTTAATTGTCATTGGTAAGGCTTTTTATATTCAACAGGTGCAGGGCGATTTCTGGACAAAAATGGATAACAACCTGCATTTAAAATATTTGCCCATTGAAGCTGAAAGAGGAACCATTTACAGCGAAGACGGAAATATGCTGAGCACATCGGTACCGGTTTTTGATGTGTATGTAGATTTTGCTGCAGAAGGCCTGCGTGAAAAAGATGGAAAAAGATTTAAAGATAATATTGATTTGCTGAGTCTTTCTCTTGCCAATTTATTTAATGATAAAACAGCAGAAGCCTACCAGAAAGAAATGAAGCTGGCCTATAAAAACAAGGACAGATATTATTTGTTGAAAAAGAAAATTTCATTTACAGATTATAAACAAATGCGTGATTTTCCTTTGGTAAAACTGGGCAAAAATAAAAGTGGTTTCATCGTTATATCAAAAGACAAACGCATTAACCCGTATGTTTTGCTTGCCAACCGCACCATTGGTTTATCAAGAAACAATGCAGCCAATGTAGGGCTGGAGCAGCGATACGATAGTTTACTGAAAGGCAAAACAGGAGAGCAGTTGGTAAGATACATGGCAGGTGCATATATGCCGGTTGATGGCGGCGAAGTAGATCCTGAAAATGGGAAAGATGTTATTTCAACCCTGGATACATATATACAGGATGTTACCGAAAATGCTTTAATGCGAATGATGGTTGGCAACAATTCTATGCATGGTACGGCCATTGTAATGGAAACAGCTACCGGAAAAATAAAAGCAATTGCAAACCTGGGAAAACAGCCGGATGGAACTTACACCGAAGATCTGAATTACGGAATTGGCAAAGCAACCGAACCGGGCTCTGTATTTAAACTGGCAACATTAATGAGTTTGATGGAAGATAAATATGTAACCATGAATTCGGTTGTGGATTGCGAGGGTGGAAAGAAAAATTTTTACGGATTAACAATTAAGGATTCTCATTTGGGTTTGTACAACGAGCTTACTGTTAAAGAGGCATTTGAAAGAAGCAGCAATGTGGCATTTGCAAAATTAGCCGATCAGTATTATCACAATCAGCCTTCAAAATTTATTGATCATCTGCACAAATTCCGATTGGATACTTTAACAGGTGTTGATCTTACAGCAGCATCGGGCAAACCCACTATAAAAAAACCAACCAACCGCAGTTGGGCCAACACAACTATACCATACATGGCGCATGGTTACGAAGAATTGGTTACACCATTGCACATGCTTATGTTATATAATGCCGTTGCAAACAATGGTAAAATGATGAAACCATATTTAGTGAGTGCTATTAAACAATATGGTGTAGAAGTAAAAACTATAAAGCCACAAGTTTTGGTAAATAAAATTTGCAGCGATGAAACCCTTGCCCAGCTTAAAGAATGTTTACTGGCTGTGGTTGAAGGCGAGCATGGTACAGCAAGAAGTATAAAAGATTCTACTTACCGTATTGCAGGTAAAACCGGCACGGCAGTTACAGCGTTGGATAACCGGGGTTACAATAAAGGCAATAAAATATACCAGGCTTCCTTCATTGGTTATTTTCCTGCGGAGCAGCCAAAATATACCATGGCTGTAGTGATACAAAACAGCAGAGAATCAAGAAAGATTTATGGGGCCGATGTATCAGGCACTGTATTTAAAGAAATAAGTGATCGTATTTATGGCAGCTATCTCAGCACCAGAAAATACATAGCAGCAAACAAAGTTGATAGCAGCCAGTATAATTATTTTGGAATGAAAAGCGAATTGAGTTCCATTTTTACTTCGCTCAATCTGCCATATAATGATTCAGGAAATGCGGGTTACTGGAGATCGGCACAAATCAAAAATAATATCGGAGTGCTTAATACAACATCAAATTCAACACCTGGTTCTCTAACTCCAAATGTTGTAGGAATGGGTTTGAAAGATGCAGTTTATTTATTGGAAAATATGGGATTGAAAGTAACCGCAACCGGCAGAGGAAGAGTAATGAATCAATCTTTAATAGCAGGCACAAATTTTAATAAAAATCAAAACATCGCATTAATACTGAATTGATACTGCAGGATATACTATATAAAGTTTCTATTCGCTCTGTAAAGGGTAATACCGGTATTGAAGTAAACGGTTTATACATCGACTCCCGCAATGTAAAGCCAGGCGCTTGTTTTATCGCATTAAAAGGCACTAAAACAAACGGCAATGAATTTATTGAAAGCGCCATAGCAAAAGGAGCTACAGCTATTGTTTGCGAAGTTTTGCCTTCGGTAATAAATGATGCAGTTACTTATATACAGGTTGATAGTGCGGCTGATGCTGCCGGTTACATGAGCCATAATTTTTATAGCGAACCTTCTTTAAAATTTAAACTGGTTGGCGTTACAGGCACAAACGGTAAAACAACCATTGCAACATTACTTTGGAAATTGTTTACTGCGTTGGGTTATAAATGTGGGTTGATAAGCACGGTACAAAACCAGATTGGCGAAAAAATAATTGAAGCAACTCACACCACACCAGATGCAGTTACAATTAATGCTTTGCTAAAGCAGATGCTTGATGAAGGCTGCAGTTATGTTTTTATGGAGTGCAGCAGTCATGCAATTCATCAGAGCAGAATTACCGGCCTGCAGTTTAGTGCGGCGTTGTTCAGCAACATCACACACGATCATCTGGATTATCACAAAACATTTGATGAATACATCCGTGTAAAAAAATCGTGGTTCGATAAACTGCCATCAACATCAGTTGCTATCAGCAATGCCGATGATAAACGTGGAGCGGTGATGTTGCAGAACACAAATGCAAAAAAATATTTCTACAGCCTGAAAACCATGACCGATTTTAAAGGGAAAATTTTAGATAATAGTTTGGATGGTTTGCACATGACGGTGAATGAGAAAGAAGTTTACTTCCGGTTGATAGGTGAATTCAACGCCTATAATTTACTGGCAGTTTATAGTGCAGCCATTTGTCTGGGAGAAGATAAAGATACTGTGTTGCAGGTGTTGAGTAGCCTGGATGGAGCCGAAGGAAGATTTGACTACATGGTAAGTAAAAAAGAAAAGATAAAAGGCATTGTTGATTATGCCCATACGCCCGATGCTTTATTAAATGTGCTGGCAACCATAAAAAATTTACGCCAGGGAAATGAGCAGGTGATAACGGTTGTTGGTTGCGGTGGCGATCGGGATAAAACAAAACGCCCGGTAATGGCTGAAGTGGCCTGTGAGTATAGCGATAAAGTGATCTTAACTTCTGATAATCCACGAAGTGAAGACCCGCTGGAAATTTTAAAAGATATGCAGGCAGGCGTGAATGCGGCAGCCAAAAAAAAAGTTATTTCTATTGCTGATAGAAAAGAAGCAATTAAAACAGCAGTGAGTTTAGCAAGTAGCGATGACATTGTTTTAATAGCCGGCAAAGGGCATGAGAAATACCAGGATATAAAAGGAGTGAAGTATGATTTTGATGATAAAAAGATTTTGAATGAAATGTTTAAACTGTTGGAAAAATAAAAACGTGAGGCGTGAGTTGTCAGACGTGAGGTAGAACTCACGATTCACTACTCACCACTGACGAATTAATAGCTCAGGAAATAAAGAGAGTATGTTGTATCACATTTTTAATTGGCTTGCTAAAGAAGGTTTCCGTTTTCCGGGTATCAATCTTTTTCAGTTCATCACCTTCAGGGTTATGCTGGCAATGATATTGAGCCTGGTGATAACAACCGTATATGGCAAAAAACTAATTAAGTTTTTACAAAAAAAACAATTGGGCGAATCGGTACGTGATCTTGGCCTGGCAGGCCAGAACGAAAAGAAAGGAACACCAACCATGGGCGGCATCATTATACTGCTGGCTATTTTAATACCAACGCTTTTATTGGCAAACCTGGATAAGGTTTACATACGCCTGATGTTGTTGTGTACGATTTGGTTGGGTGCTATTGGTTTTATTGATGATTATTTAAAAATTCGTGCAAAAAGGATTGCGCTGGCAAAAGGTATTGCTTATAAAAAAAGCGACAGTGATGGTTTGGCGGGCAGGTTTAAAATTTTTGGGCAGGTGATGCTTGGGATTATTGTTGGTGCTACACTTTATTTTACACCAAGTGTTGTGGTAAAAAGAGAAGTGATGAATCCTGAAGACAAAGTATCTACCATTCAAACTAACCCGAATGCAAAATTTGATACTATAATAGTAGATGGCAAAATGAGAGTTTTTACGGATGCTAAAGATATGATAACAACAATTCCATTTGTAAAAAATCATGAGTTTAATTATGCAAAACTTTTACCCAAAAGCTGGCAGGGTTATGTGTACATTCTCTACATCATCATTGTAATATTAATTGTAACAGCAGTGAGTAATGGTGCCAATATTACGGATGGGTTGGATGGTTTGGCAACCGGTGTTAGTGCCATCATAGGTATTTGCCTGGGCATATTTGCTTACGTAAGTGGCAATATAAAATTTGCCGAGTATCTCAATATTATGTACATACCAAACCTGGGTGAGCTCTCTATTTTTATTGCAGCATTTGTGGGCGCTTGTATCGGTTTTTTGTGGTACAATGCTTACCCGGCGCAGGTTTTCATGGGCGATACGGGCAGCCTGGCTTTGGGAGGTATTATTGCAGCGCTGGCAATTATTGTGCGTAAAGAATTGCTGATACCTATATTTTGTTTTGTGTTTTTGGTAGAGAATTTAAGTGTGATGATTCAGGTTGGATATTTTAAATACACCAAACGAAAGTATGGCGAGGGGCGACGTGTTTTTTTAATGAGTCCGCTGCATCACCATTACCAAAAGCTGGGTTATCACGAAAGTAAAATAGCAGTGCGTTTTTGGATCATAACAATATTAAGTGTGGTTTTAGCAATAGTAACGCTAAAGCTGCGATAAAATAAGTCTTGAAAAACCAAACCGGCGTCACCTCGCAAAAAGTTCAGTTTTTCATTTGCCAATATCCTGTATAAAAACAACCAGTTCAAACTGTTTGAAGACTTTGACCTATTAAATTCTATGCTGTTGAAGAACCATTTTTTTAGAAGTCTGGGATGAACTGATTAATAAACGGACCATTAAATTCTATGCTGTTGAAAAACCAATTTTTACTTTCTTAAAAAAGTAAACCACTGTTATTAAAATGAAAAAAAAATTAGTCATACTGGGTGCCGGCGAAAGTGGAGTAGGCACAGCTTTGCTTGCAAAGCAGCAAGGGTATGATGTATTTGTTAGTGATGGTTCTCCCATTAAAGACCATTACAGAATGGAATTGCAGTTGAATGAAATTGATTTTGAAGAAAATCAACATTCAGTTGAAAGGATTTTAAATGCTGATGAAGTGATGAAGAGCCCCGGCATTCCGGAAAAAAATGAACTGGTAAAACAGATTCGTGCAAAAGGCATTAACGTGATCAGCGAAATAGAATTTGCTTATCGCTACAAAGGCAACAGTAAAATTATTGCCATTACAGGCAGCAATGGTAAAACAACCACCACGGCCTTAACTTATCACATCTGCAAAACTGCCGGTGCCGATTGTGCCATGGTTGGTAACATCGGATTTTCTTTTGCCAAACAGGTTGCTGTAGAACCAAAGGAATTGTACGTGGCAGAAATAAGTTCTTTTCAATTGGATGACATAAAAACTTTCAGGCCGGATGTGGCGGTGCTTACAAACATAACAGAAGATCATTTAGACAGATACGATTACAAATTTGAAAACTACATCAGTAGCAAATACCGGGTAGCCATCAACCAGCAACCGGAAGATGTTTTTATTTATAACCTGGATGATGAAGTGACTGTGAAAACAATAAACAACTATTCCATTAAATCAACACTAGCCCCCATTACCATGAGTAAACAACTGCCACAAGGTGCTTATCTGCAGAATGCAAAAATGCACCTTAAATGGAAAACTGAAGAGATGCAGATGAGTATTGAAGACTTTGCTATAAAGGGCAAACACAATCAATACAACAGTATGGCTGCAAGCCTGGCTGCTACGGCGGTTGATATCCGCAAGGAAAAAATTAGAGAAGCGCTACAGACTTTTGAAAGCCTGGAGCATCGTATGGAAACAGTATCTACCATAAAGAATGTTGAATTTATAAATGATAGTAAAGCAACCAATGTTAACAGCACCTGGTTTGCTTTAGAGAGTATGGAAAAACCGGTGATACTTATTTTAGGCGGTGTTGATAAGGGCAACGATTATTCTTTATTAACAGAGTTGGTAAAAGAAAAAGTAAAGGCCATTGTTTGCATGGGCACCGAGAACCGGAAAATACATGAGGCATTTGGTGATATTATGCCGCTGATGGTAAATACAGAAAATGCAAAAGATGCAGTGCAGGCAGCATTTCACTTTGCCAGCAAAGGCGATGTGGTTTTGTTAAGCCCGGCCTGCGCAAGTTTTGATCTGTTTAAAAATTATGAAGACAGGGGCAACCAGTTTAAACAGGCGGTGAAGGAGTTGTAGAGCCCCTCCTAACCTCCCCCGAGGGGAGGGATAGGTAGAAGATATTTGCGAAGATGAATTGAAAATAAATGTTGAAATGCTTAATTACAAAAGTTTATAAAAATAACCAAATGCCCGGCCTCTCCCGATTGTAATCGGGAGAACGAGGGTGAAGCTCCATGGCAGACGAAATAAACATAAGATCATTTTTTACACCTAACCTGAGTAATATGGGTGGTAACCTGGTAAGTAAAACCAAGGGCGACCGTGTTATTTGGGGTATTGTAATTATTCTTACGCTGGTAAGTTTACTGGTAGTTTACAGCAGTACGGGTTCGCTGGCATATAAATACAGCCGCAGTACAGAGAGTTATCTATTTAAACAATTTGGTTTTATTGTTTTGGGAGTATTGGTCATTTATTTTGCACACCGTGTCAACTATACTATTTATTCAAGGATTGCTTTGCCATTGTTTATTCTTTCAGTTCTATTGCTGATATATACTCTTTTCTTTGGGGAAAAGTTAAATGAAGCAAATAGATGGATAAAGCTTCCTGTCATCAACATGACTTTTCAAACATCGGATCTTGCAAAACTTTCGCTGTTCATGTATTTAAGCAGGCAGCTAAGCCGTAAGCAGGCAGTAATTAAAGATTTTAAGAAAGGATTTTTGCCTGTGATCATTCCTGTGGCAATTATTTGTTTACTGGTGATGCCTGCTAATCTTTCAACCGCATTACTTATTGGAGGAACTAGTCTTCTCATCATGTTTATCGGTCGGGTTAGTACCAAACATATTTTGCTTACAATCGGCATCATATCAATACCGGTAATTATTTTATTCTCTGTTGCAGTAAGTACGTATGATAAAGCAGAACATCGTGCAAAAGATATACCTGCAATATTTTCTGTAGGCCGTGTGCCTACCTGGATCAGCCGCATACAAACTTTCATGTACAGCAATAAAGAAGATGCCAATGAAAAATTGTTTCAGATAAACCAGGCAAAAATTGCCATAGCAAAAGGCAGTTGGTTTGGGCTTGGCCCTGGCAATAGCCAGGCACGTAATTTTTTACCACACTCTTACAGCGATTTTATTTTTGCAATTATACTGGAAGAGTATGGTTTGTTTGGCGGCACCTTTATGGTGTTTATTTATTTATTGTTTTTGTATCGCTGTATCAGGTTGTATCGAAAATGTCCTTATGCATTTGGTGCTTTTTTGGCGCTGGCACTCAGTTTTATGCTGGTAATACAGGCAATAGCCAACATGGGCGTTAACGTAAATATTTTTCCAAACACGGGTGTTACATTGCCGCTGGTGAGTATGGGCGGTAGCAGTTTTTTATTCACCTGTTTATCCATTGGAATTATTTTAAGTGTGGCAAGAAATGTTGAGCAGTTAGAAGGAGCAAATATACCTGCTAAGGAAGCGGCTGTTGAGGGAAAGATATTGAAGCCGGAACAAAATGTATAATTGAAACATGGAAGCAAAGCAGAGAATTATTATAGCTGGTGGAGGAACGGGCGGACATATTTTTCCGGCAATTGCAATTGCAAATGCCATTTTAAAACAGGAACCACAAACGGAGATTTTATTTGTGGGTGCTAAGGGAAAAATGGAAATGGAAAAGATACCGCAGGCAGGTTTTAAAATTGAGGGCTTGGATATAGCTGGGTTTAATAGAAGCTCTTTGATAAAAAATATTGGACTACCGGTTAAGTTGCTGCAAAGTTTTTTTCAGGTGCGAAGGATCTTAAAATCTTTTAAACCCACAGCAGTTATTGGTGTAGGTGGCTACTCCAGTTATCCGGTGTTAAGACTTGCTCAGGCAAACGGCATTCCTACTTTTATTCATGAGAGTAATTCGTTTGCAGGCAAAGCCAATATTATGCTGGGGAAAAAGGCTAATAAAATTTTTGTTGCAAGCGATGGTATGGAGAAATTCTTTCCGGCTAATAAAATTATGATTACCGGAAATCCGGTGAGGGCAAGCATTTCGAGAAGTATAGTTAGCAGGGAAACAGGTATTGAATTTTTTGGTTTGGATCCTGCAAAAAAAACAGTGTTAAGCATTGGTGGTAGTCTGGGTGCAAAAAGTATTAACGAAGTATTGGATAAAAACCTGGATTTATTTGAAGAGAACAACCTGCAACTGATATGGCAAACCGGTAAGCCTTATGTTGAAAAAGCGAAGAACACGGCTCGGGGAAAAACAGGAATTTGGGCAGATGATTTTATTACCCAGATGGAATTTGCCTATGCCGCTGCTGATGTGGTAATAAGCAGAAGTGGTGCCATGGCAATTGCTGAATTATGTGTAATGGAAAAAGCGGTGATTTTTGTGCCTTTTCCTTTTGCTGCAGAAGATCATCAAACGGTGAATGCACAAAATTTAGTTAATAAAAATGCAGGTATAATGATTAAGGATGGCGATGCGTTAACTATGTTGGTTCCGTCAATTATTGCCTTATCAAAAGATGAAAACAAACAGAAAGAATTAAAAAGCAATATTGGTAAACTGGCTGTAGGTAATGCCGATGAAATTATCGCAGTAGAAATTTTGAAAAGTATTTAGAAAATCCCGAAGGGATGAAATGATTATAGTATTTAAAACAGCATAACACAAAACCCCAAAGGGGTGATATAAAAAGGTGATTGAAATAAAAAATATAAAACGGGTTTATTTTATTGGAATTGGAGGTATTGGTATGAGTGCTTTGGCAAGATATTTTAACTCTATCAATGTTATTGTTTCAGGCTACGACAAAACAGAAACAGTCTTAACAAAAAAACTGGTAGCAGAAGGTATAGCAATACATTACGAAGATAATATAGAGTTCATTGACAAAGCGGCTGAATTGGTGGTTTATACACCGGCAGTTCCAAAAGATCACAAAGAGTTGAATTATTTTTTGCAAAATAATTATCAACTGGTGAAGAGAAGTGAAGTGTTAGGTGCCATTACAAACAGCGCTTACAGTATTTGCGTTGCTGGCACACATGGTAAAACAACTACCAGCACCATGGTTGCACATATTCTGCGGCACAGTGGTTACGGCTGTAATGCTTTTCTGGGAGGAATTGCTGTTAACTACAATTCTAACTTTTGGTCAAATAAAAGAAATGTAAGTGTGGTAGAAGCTGATGAGTACGACAGAAGTTTTTTGAAATTAAGTCCTGATGTTGCCATCATAAGTTCTATGGATGCTGATCACCTGGATATTTACGGCACTGCCGAAAATATGGAACAGGCATTCATTGATTTTTCGGCAAGGATAAAACCGGGTGGTTTATTGCTGAGCAAATACGGACTCAAAAGAACAGAAAATCTGAAAGCGCATGAGCATCTTACTTTTCATTTGCACAACGAAAATGCAAGTGTGTATGCCGCCAATATAAAAATGGAAAATGGAAGTTACCGGTTTGATGTGCTGATGCAGTATTGGGAATTGCGTGATGTAGTTTTAAATATGGGCGGCTTGCATAATATTGAAAATATGATTGCAGCAATTTCGGTAGCGCATTATTTAGAAATTGATAATGATAAAATACGTGAGGCGGTTGCGGCTTTCCGGGGAGTAAAAAGAAGATTTGAATACATCATAAAAAATGAGGAGCAGGTGATGGTAGATGATTATGCACATCATCCGGAAGAGTTGAGGGCATTGTTATCTGGAGCAAAGGAATTATTTCCGGATAAAAAATGCACAGTTTTATTTCAGCCGCACCTGTACAGCCGCACAAAAGATTTTGCTGATGGCTTTGCAGAAACACTCGACCTGGCTGATGAAGTGATACTGTTACCTATTTACCCGGCAAGAGAGTTGCCGATGGAAGGAGTAACCAGCGAAATGGTTTTAAATAAAATGAAAATTAATAACAAACAGGTGTTGGATAAAGAGCAGGTACTGGATTGGATAAAGAACAATAAAACAGAATTATTAATTACAGCCGGCGCCGGCGATATTGATACACTGGTTGAACCGATAAAAAACATTTTAATAAAATAATAAACTTGAATAACCCTGTCGGCGGCTGTAAGCCCCAACAGCGGTTGAAAAAAGATGCCACTAAAAAAACGATACAGCATAAAAAACATCCTCCTTGCAACCCTTTGGATTTCATTGGGTGGAGCTACCGTTTTTTTATTGGCTTCGGGTATTAAAAGTAAAGGCACAAATAAATGCAAGGGCGTTGATATTAACATACATGGCGTTAGCAATAATTTTTTTGTTGATAAAAAAGATATACTCAATTCTATAACAGCAAGCGAAGCTGCCAACCCAATTGGTAAAGCAACCGGCTCTTTTAATTTAAAAAAACTGGAAGCAGAACTGGAAAAAAATGTATGGATAAAATCGGTTCAATTGTTCTTTGATAATAATGAAATATTAAAAGTGATGGTGCATGAACGGGAACCCATTGCCAGGGTTTTTTCAATAACCGGTACCACTTTTTATATTGATAATGATTTAACCATACTTCCTTTAAGTGATAAGTTTTCTGCCAGGTTGCCAGTGTTTACAGGCTTTCCTTCTGATAAAAATATTTTATCAAAAGCTGATAGCAGTTTATTGAGAGATGTAAAAACAATCAGTTTTGCGCTGCAGAAAGATTCGTTCAGCATGGCCATGGTTGAGCAGGTTGATATAACTGCACATCGCATGTTTGAAATGATACCAAAAATTGGTAACCAACTGATTGTATTTGGCGATGCAAGTGATGTAGATGCAAAACTGCAAAGACTAAAATTATTTTATAAAGAAATTATGGTGAAGGCAGGCTGGAATAATTATAGTGTGATAAACGTGCAATACAAAAATCAGGTAGTTGCAAAAAGAAAAGGGGCTGAAGATTTTACAGCAGATTCGTTACGTACGTTGCAAATGATGCAGTTGATTGCAGCCAGAACGCAACAGCAGGCAAACGATTCTTTGCAACAAATCATTCAGCCCGATAATAATAAAAATACGGTTGATAGTACGATGATACAGCAATCTATTCAGCGTGATGATAATGGTGAATCGGGCGCTGCTGGCCAAACTGCAAATGCGATGATGATGCCGGCAACAGCAATTACCAAACCGGCACCCGTAAAGCAGGAAACAAAACCAGTTTT
>JAYURR010000024.1:0-6432 GCA_043756605.1 Chitinophagaceae bacterium | reverse complement strand
GGTTTAACGTACAGCTACGTTGGCCGTAAATTAAAAAAGCGTGAGTACCGCACTTTATGGATTGCACGTATTAATGCAGCCGTAAGGGAAGAAGGTACCATGACTTACAGCCAGTTCATTAACAAACTAAGCGTAAAAGGCATTGACCTTAACCGTAAAGTTTTGGCAGACCTGGCCATGAATGAGCCAGAAACATTTAAGAAATTAATAGATTCAGTTAAGTAATTTGCTGAATGAATTAATATAAACCGGTTGTGATTTTATCGCTACCGGTTTTTTTATGTGTAAATATCAGTGCCGATTTACTAGCTTTTAAAACTTAAAAAGTAAGCTATCGGCATTTACCAAATGCCATCGCACAAAGGCTATGAAGAATTGTTGCCATCGCATCCCAATAGCTAACAGGACTCTAAAAAAAATTCTGTTTGGTATAACATTCAATTACTTTTGTAAAATATTTATACATCAAAACCGGTAAATCAATTAATGAATAATACTTACGATAGTCTTGTACAGCAAACTTTTAATTTTCCGCAGGAAGATTTTAAACTGAAGAATGATTATTTGCAATACAATGATGTGGATATAAAAGCACTCATTGATAAACATGGTACGCCGCTTAAACTTAGTTACCTGCCTAAAATTGGGATGCAGATAAATAAGGCTAAAAAGTTGTTTGCCAATGCTTTTAAAAAACACAAGTACGAGGGCGAGTATAATTATTGTTACTGTACCAAAAGCTCTCACTTTAGTTTTATTGTTGAGGAAACTTTAAAACACGATATACACCTGGAGACATCTTACGCCTACGATATTGACATCATCAATTCGTTGTACAAAAAAAGAAAGATAAACAAGGATATTCATATTATCTGCAACGGATTTAAGCAGAAAAATTACACCAGCCGCATTGCAAAGCTTATTAATGATGGTTTTAAAAATGTAATTCCGGTATTGGATAATAAGGAAGAGCTGAGCATGTACAAGCGTAACATACGCACCGGCGAACCTTTTAAACTGGGTATTAGAATTGCGGCTGAGGAAGAACCAAGTTTTCCTTTTTACACCAGCAGATTGGGTATAAAAGCGAAAGATGTTTTGGAGTTTTATGTAGATGAGATTGAGGGATACGAAGATAAGTTTCAACTGAAAATGCTGCACATCTTTTTAAACAAAGGCATTAAGGATGATATTTATTACTGGAGTGAATTGCAGAAAAGTATTGCGCTGTATTGCCAGTTAAAAAAGATTTGTCCTGAGTTGGATTCAATAAATATTGGTGGTGGTTTTCCTATAAAACATTCGCTGGGTTTTAATTACGATTACCAGTTTATGATTAATGAAATTGTTGGTAATATTAAAGCAGCCTGTAAAAAAGCCAAAGTACAAATGCCTGATATTTACACCGAGTTTGGAAGTTTTACGGTTGGCGAAAGTATGGCGCATATTTACAGTGTTATTGGCGAAAAAATTCAAAACGACCGGGAAACCTGGTACATGATTGATTCTTCTTTTATTACTACATTGCCCGATACCTGGGGCATTGGCGAAAAATTTCTGATGCTGCCTATCAACAAATGGGATAACGAATACCAGCGGGTGGTTTTAGGTGGGATTACCTGCGATGGACATGATTACTACGATAGTGAGGAACATATAAATGAAGTGTTTTTGCCCAAAGTAAAAACCACCAATGAAGAAAAACTGGAGACGAATAAAGAGCCCTTGTATGTTGGATTTTTTCACACAGGTGCATACCAGGATCAGATTAGCGGCTACGGCGGCATTAAACATTGCCTTATTCCTTCGCCAAAGCATGTAATAATTGAAAGAGATAAAAACGGCAAATTAATAGAGTGGGTTTATGCAAAGGAACAGACAAGTCAAAGTATGTTGAAAATTTTGGGGTATAAATAACAACTGTAACCATTCATGTAATTTTATATTAGGCAAACTTTGGGTTGCCTATTTTTATGCTCATTAATAAATAAGCCATGCAAAACGACCTAAAAAAAAATTTCCTGCTAGTTTTTTTATCAACAGTAATTATCAGCAGCGTAGCTTTTGCACAAACCACAGAAGATTCTATAAAAGCCGTTATCAATACCATGTTTACCGGGATGAAGAACAGCGATACCGTATTGATAAAATCATGCTTTACTGAAACTGCCATTATGCAAACTTTTGGTAAAGACAAAGAAGGTAAAACCATCATTACAACCGATAACCCCAGTGATTTTGCAAAAATTATTGCCACCATACCTGCAGGTGCGGCTGATGAGCAAATTGTTTTTAAAGACCTTAAAATTGATGGGCCAATGGCTGCCGTATGGACGCCCTTTAAATTATTTTTTAATGGAAAGTTTTATAGTTGCGGAGTAAACTCTTTTCAACTGGTGAGGTTGAACAATGTTTGGAAAATACAGTACATACTGGATACGAGGCGAAAGAATAACTGCGAATAAATCCACTTTGTGAATTTTAAAATTGCCACAGAAGCACCGAACTCAGAATTGAAAATGTATTTTTCCGTGTTTCTGTGCTTCTGTGGCAAACCTCCTTTCCCAGCGAAGCTGAGAAAAATTTTCTCTTGCAATAAAAAAAGCCCCGCTTAAGAATAAGAGGGACTTTTCTCCCGATAAAATCGGGAACCAAACCAACTGTATGTATTTATGAAAAAAACTACGCTTATTGTATTGTAATATCTTTTGCTCCGCCTTTCACTTCTTCTTTTTTAGGAAGCACCAACGTTAAAATTCCGTTTTCGTACTTTGCTGTTATGTTGGTTGCATCAATCTTTTCATCCAGTGTAAAACTGCGCTTGAAAGATTTGTAACCAAATTCTTTGCGGATCATTTTTTCATTTTCCGCAGCAGCTTCCGTTTTCTTTTCAGAGCTGATGGTTAAAATTTTGCCATCTAACTTTACATTAAAATCGGCTTTTTCCATGCCTGGTGCTGCCAGTTCAATCTTGTAAAAATCACCTTTTTCAACAATGTTAGCAGGTGGAAAATGTAATACATCTTCCCTGATTGATTTGCCGAAATTTGCCGGTAAATCATTAAATAATTCATTCATTAAACCATCAAAGGTTTTGTTCATTGGGCTGTTTACTTTTACGAATGTCATAGCTTTATATTTTTTAGGTTTTTAATTTTTTAAATCTGAATTACTATCTTCAAATAATAGTCCAACCCGTTTTTGCAGACAAATTTTCAAAATATTGAGAATTTTTAAGACATTGTGGCTGCTTTAATGTTTTTATGCTGACATAGTTGCTGGATTTTATCAATTTCGATATTGGGAATACTATTTAAGCAGTTGAATATTTTTTGATGGAAGTATGTAATTTTACATTCTTAAAACAAAACAGATAAAAATATGTATCCAGAAGAAATTGTAATACCAATGAAAGAAGAGTTAACAGAAAACGGATTTTCTGAACTGTTAACTGCAGCAGCAGTAGAAAGTACACTGGCAGAAAAAGGTACCACGTTAGTGATGATAAATTCAGTTTGCGGTTGCAGTGCTGGTACTGCAAGGCCAGGCGTATTGATGGCTGTACACAACACCGCAAAAAAGCCCGATCATATTACTACCAGCTTTGCCGGTTTTGATGTTGAAGCGGTGAATAAATTAAGGGAGCATTTAATGCCTTACCCGCCATCTTCACCAGCCATTGCTTTGTTTAAAGATGGTAAACTGGTGCATTTTATTGAGCGCCATAATATTGAAGGTAGAAGTGCACAAATGATTGCCGAAAACCTGATTGGTGCATTTGAGCAGCATTGTAATTAATAGCACAATTAGTAAGTACCATAAAAGCCTCCTGTTTAAACAGGAGGCTTTGTTTGTAGGTCAGAGCTAATTAAAGGTTGGCAACCTTGGCGGCAATCATAAAAGGATTCTTACGTTTGGTACTTCACAGCTTTAATTCACTAATATTGAGCGAATCAGTATATTGCAGTCCGAATTTATAAACCTCAAATAAGCAGATGTATCCCAATTTATATTATGTTTTTAAAGACTGGTTTGGCGTAAACTGGCATGGATTAAGTTTTTTAAACACTTTTGGTCTTTTTGTGGCGCTGGGTTTTGTAACAGCTGCCATTGTTTTAAGTAAAGAGTTGCAGCGTAAAGAAAAAGAGGGGCTGCTGTCACCACGTGAAGAAATGATCACATTTGGTAAGCCAGCTTCATTTTTTGAAATATTTATTAATGGAATTGTTGGATTTATTTTCGGATATAAAATTCTCGGCCTTTTCATCAGCAAAGCGCCAGAAGTTAATCCGCAAGATTATATTTTTTCTACCCAAGGTAATTTGCTGGGTGGTTTATTGCTGGGTGGTATATTGGCCTGGTTTAAATGGCACGATAAAAATAAGCAAAAGCTGAAGGAGCCTGAAAAACGCAGTGTGCGTATCTGGCCGCACGACAGGGTGGGAGATATTATTATTTTAGGTTTGATATTCGGCATTATTGGTGCAAAGCTTTTTGATAACCTGGAAAACTGGAGCGATTTTATAAAAGATCCGATCGGGCGTTTATTTTCTGCAAGTGGCCTAACTTTTTACGGCGGTTTAATTTTGGCGGCTATTGCTATCTGTTGGTATGCATCTAAAAAAGGTATAAAAATTATTCATTTGGTAGATGCTGCTGGTTTAGCACTTTTGCTTGCTTATGCTGTTGGCCGTATTGGTTGCCAGGTATCGGGCGATGGCGATTGGGGCGTATTTAATAGCGCTTATGTTGTTAATGCCGAAGGAAAGGTTGCAGAAGCTGCACCTGGCGATTATCAAAACCAGCTTAATAAAAATGCGCCTTATTATTTAAGAGGTGAAGTGCCTGGCAAAGATTCTGCTTTAATACAGGTTACCGACCGTGTTTACGAGAGCCTTGAAAATGTGCCGCACAAATCATTTGAAGGCCCATCTTTTTTACCAACCTGGATGTTTGCCTACACATATCCCAATAATGTAAATAAGGATGGCGTATTAATTCCCGGTTGTAAAGAAGAGCATTGCCGGGCTTTGCCGCAACCGGTTTTTCCCACACCGTTTTACGAAACTGTAGTTTGCATTTTACTTTTTTTACTACTCTGGAGTATAAGGAAACGCATTACAACACCAGGCGTAATGTTTGGTATCTATCTCATTGTAAATGGAATAGAGCGTTTTACTGTAGAACTTTTTAGGGTAAATAATACCTTTCCTCTATTTGGCTTTAAAGTAACACAGGCCGAATTAATATCAGCTTTACTTGTGTTGGCAGGCCTCGTATTAATTATTATTGTAAAAAGAAGAGCCGCCGCTAAAGCTTAATCTAAACGCTTTGCTGAATACTTGAATTTGATGCTGGATCCTTGATACTGGATATAGGATACACTTATCACGCCTGTAACTTTCCTTTTTGTTTAACGTATAATCACTGATAACCAAATATCCTTGATATTTGCCGTTCAATACAAAACAATGTACTATGCAACACATAGTACTTACTTTTGTGAGGTAGTTATCAAAGTATATAACTGATTATTTAAAAAAAGCCCAATAGCCATTTGGGGTAAAAAACAAAAAGTATAGCCATGAAAAAAATTTTCAGCCTGCTGGCTGCCACTGCCATTGGTATGTCCAGCTTCGCCCAATCCGGAGGCAAAATATCCGGAAGTATTAAAGATGGAGGCAATCAAAAAATAATTGATGCTGCTACTGTCTCTCTTTTAAAAGCAAAAGATAGCAGCCTTGTTAAAGCTGCCATTACAGACAAAGACGGCAATTTTATTATTGAAAATGTAAAAGATGGCGATTACCTGGTTTTAGCCACATCGGTTGGGCACACAAAAATTTACAGCAAAGCTTTCACTATTACTCCCAACCAATCAACTGCAAATGTTGGCGTGTTACAATTAATACCTGCCGATAAAAATTTAAAGGAAGTTTCAGTATCGGCAAAAAAGCCATTGATTGAAAGGAAGATTGACAGAACAATTGTAAATGTTGATGCTTCAATTACCAGTACAGGCAGTACAGCACTGGAAGTTCTGGAAAAAGCCCCCGGCGTTTCTGTTGATAAAGACGGTAACATAAGCCTGAAAGGAAAATCGGGGGTTATTGTTTATTTAGATGGCCGCCCAAGTTATTTAAGTGGGCAAGATCTGGCAAATATGTTGCGTAACATGACTGCTGCACAACTGGAACAGATAGAGATAATGACCAACCCGCCTGCAAAATATGATGCAGCCGGCAATGCCGGTGTTATCAACATAAAAACAAAAAAGAACAAACTGTTTGGTTACAACGGCAGCATAACAACCGGTTACACCCAGGGAAGGTATGCACGCTTTAACGAAGCTGTAAGTTTTAACTATCGCAACAAAAAAATTAACTTCTTCAGCAACTTTAATTACAACCGCAATCACAAAGCTGAGGAGCT
>JAYURR010000023.1:0-2359 GCA_043756605.1 Chitinophagaceae bacterium | reverse complement strand
ATATTTCAAGTGCTTCGTTTTCTAATGTAAGTGAATGTAATAACAATGGTACACCGGCTGATCCGTCCGACGACTTTTTTACTGCCAATGTTACGGTTGCTTTTGTTAACGCACCAGCAACAGGTACTTTGCAATTTGAACCAGGTAATGATGCGATTGCTGGAGGAGGTGCATTATCAGTATCTGTAGTTGGATTAACTTCTCCGCATACATTTACTGGTGTTCGGTTCAAGGCCGATGGAACTCCAACCGTTGCTGAAATTGAGTTTAGTGCTCAACCAACTACTTGTGTTATTACTGCAGTCGGGCCAACTGTCAGCAGTTGTTCTGCCGCAGTTTGTAATATTTCAAGTGCTATATTTTCTAATGTGGGAACATGTAATGATAATGGTACCCCTGCTAATCCAACCGACGACTTTTTTACCGCTAATGTCACCGTTACTTTTGCTAATGCACCAGCTACCGGCACTTTGCAATTTGAACCGGGTAATGATGCTATTGCTGGAGGAGGTGCATTATCTGTTTCTGTAGTTGGGTTAACTTCTCCCTATACATTTACCGGTGTTCGCTTCAAGGCAGATGGTACTCCAACCGTTGTTGAAATTGAGTTTAGTGCTCAACCAACTACTTGTGTTATTACTGCAGTCGGGCCAACAGTGAGCAGCTGTTCATCAGCTTGTTCACTTTCTGTACCGGGTACATTAACCGTGGCTGATCCAACGTTTAATCGTCCGGTTAGTACGGTAGCATTATCAGGAGTCGGAACAGTAGTACATTATAATGCAATTCCGTTTACGGTTACTACTGCCGGCAATGTAACAATCAGTTGCGAGGTAGTAGACGGCGGCTCAATTTCGCCTAATGGTTCTTCTGGCACAGGCCCCGATATGTTCTTCTGTTTATACGGCCCCGGAGGATTTAACCCTGCATCACCGTTGACTAACATTATAGCAGTAAATGATGATATTTCTGGTGCTACTAACAGACGGTCAAGAATTATTAGCAATTTGGCTCTTGGCTCATATACCGCAGTACTTACTTCGTTTAATAATAATCCAACTACAGTTACAGATGATGCAGCATTGCCTTGGACTTATTCTTTGGCAATTAATCAAACCTGCCCTGTAGTTTGCACAATAACTTGCCCGGCCAATATTACTGTTAGTAATAATGCTAACCAATGTGGCGCTGTAGTTACTTATCCGGCACCAACAACATCAGGTACTTGCGGAACTTTTACTGCCACACCTGCATCGGGTTCATTCTTCCCGATAGGTACCACTACTGTTAATGTAACATCATCTGCAGGCCCGGCAACCTGTTCGTTTACGATAACCGTAAATGATACACAGGCACCAACTATTACCTGCCCGGCTAACGTAACAGTTAGTTGTGCAGCAGCAGTACCAGTACCTAATATTGCATCGGTAACTGCAACGGATAACTGTCCGGGAGTAGTTGTTACATTTATTGGTGATGTGATTAGTGCACAAACCTGTGCCAACAGATTTACAATAACAAGAACCTATCGTGCAACAGATGCCGGGGGATTGTTTACCAACTGTACACAAATCATAACAGTTAATGATGTAACACCACCAGCGATGACTTGTCCTGCGGCACTAACAGTTAGTTGTGCGGCAGCAGTACCCGCTGTTAACGTTGCAGCAGTAACAGGAGTTAGTGATAATTGCGCCGGTGTAATAACAATAACTCATCAGGGCGATGTAATAACAGCACAAACCTGTGCCAATAGATTTACAATAACTAGAACTTATCGTGCAACTGATGTTTGTGGCAACTTTGCGGAGTGTACACAAATCATCACAGTTAATGATGTAACACCACCAACGTTGACCTGCCCCGCAGCAGTAACCGTAAGCTGTGCCGCAGCAGTACCTGCTGTTAACGTTGCATCCGTAACCGGAGTTAGTGATAATTGCGCCGGAGTAGTAACAATAACTCACCAAGGAGATGTGGTAAGTGCACAAACCTGTGCTAACAGATTTACAATAACAAGAACTTACCGTGCAACAGATGTGTGCGGCAACTTTGCTGAGTGTACACAAATCATCACAGTAAATGATTTAACAGCACCAACGATTACTGCATGTCCAGCAGCAGTAACCGTAAGTTGTGCGGCAGCAGTGCCTGCTGTTAACTTAGCATCAGTAACGGCTACCGACAATTGTGCCGGTGTAGTTACTATCACACATATCGATGATGTAATAACTGCACAAACCTGTGCCAACAGATATACACTGACAAGAACTTACCGTGCAACGGATGTGTGCGGCAACTTTACAAACTGTGTGCAAATAATAACAGTAAATGATATAACAGCACCGGTAGTAACTTG
>JAYURR010000022.1:0-6466 GCA_043756605.1 Chitinophagaceae bacterium | reverse complement strand
GGCCGTTTGAATACAGTAATTATAAAAGGGTTTAATTGGTAAATTGTTTTATTGTTAAATTGTTAAGAGCATTGGAACAACAGAAGTATTTGAAACTTGCAGATATCGAATATTATAGAATTGCATTTCATTTGAGCAATTTTGTTTGGGATGCTGTGATAAAGTGGGATTCATTTGCACAAAGAACTGTTGGCAGTCAATTTACTCAAGCTGTTGATTCTATTTCAGCAAATATTGCGGAAGGTTTTGGTAGATATGGAAAGAAAGACAAGACAAAATTTTATTTTACAGCCAGGGTTCGATGAATGAATCCCTGGATGGGAATCAAAAAGCAAAAGTTAGAAAACGGATCAGCGAATCCGAATATGAATTTATATTTACTGAGTTACAAAAATTGCCCAAAGCAATAAACTCCCTGATATTATTCACAAACCTAAAACTGAAAAGCTGACAAACAACAATTAAACAATTTATCAATTTAGCAATTAAAATCAATAAAGGAATTAAGAACAATTAAGCAATTAATACAATGGAACACTACCACATGAACCTCACACTTAAAGTGTGGAAACAAAAGAACACAAACAGCAAGGGCAGTTTTGAAACCTACCTGGTAAAAGATATCTCTTCTGAAATGTCGTTCCTTGAAATGTTTGATGTACTGAACGAACAACTCATTACTGAAGGCAAGGATGCAATTGCTTTTGACCATGATTGCCGTGAAGGCATTTGCGGCGCCTGCAGTATGTACATTGATGGCCGTGCACATGGTCCATGGACAAAAAATACAACCTGCCAGCTACACATGCGTGCTTTTAAAGATGGTGATACCATTGTGGTGGAGCCCTGGCGTTCGGCAGCTTTCCCTGTAATAAAAGACCTGATGGTAAACCGTGATGCATTTGACAGGATTATACAGGCAGGCGGATATATTTCTGTAAATACCGGTAATGCAGTTGATGCAAATGCTTTGCCTATTGATAAAAAAGATGCTGATAAAGCTTTTGATGCTGCATCCTGTATAGGTTGCGGAGCCTGCGTTGCAGCCTGCATAAACAGCAGTGCTATGTTGTTTGTAAGTGCCAAAGTATCTCAACTTGCACTATTGCCACAAGGACAACCGGAAAGAGAATCAAGGGTATTGAATATGGTTGCACAAATGGATAAGGAAGGCTTTGGTAACTGTACCAATACTTATGCCTGCGAAGCAGAATGCCCTAAAGGAATTTCTGTATTAAATATTGCCCGTATGAACCGGGAATATTTAAAAGCCGGTTTAAGCAGCGAAGAATAAATAACACCAAATTTTAATAGCAAACCCTCATAAAGAGGGTTTTTTTATGCCTTGTACAATTATTAGTAATTTTAAGGTTACTAATCCCAAAGATCTATTGAAGCTTAAACGGATATACCTACTGCTGTTATTTATTTCTCTTGTGCAATTCATTCATGCACAGATAAATCCACCACCACTTTCCAATCTGCATAAAATAATCATTAGTACCCGGGAGCAAACCATAAAACTTGATTCAATGAGCCTGGTTCCGGGTTCTGTAACCATTGATGGCGTATCGCCATCCTATTACAAGGTTGATGAAGTAAATGCAACCATCACCTGGCTTCAAAAGCCAATCAAAGAAACAGTAACTGTAACCTACCGGGTATTTCCATACAAACTAAATGCAGTGGTCAGGCATTTGAATTACGACAGCATCCGTAATAATTTTTTTAGCAATAATACTTTTACATTAAGGGTTGGGGCAAAACAAACCAACCCCTTAGTGGATTTTGGCAATATAAAATCGGAGGGAAGTTTTGGAAGAGGTATCTCTTTTGGCAACAGCCAGGATGCTGTTGTAAGTTCCAGTTTAAATTTACAATTGAATGGTTTTATTGGTGACAGTTTGGAATTAACCGCAGCTATCACTGATAACAATATTCCAGTGCAGCCCGATGGAAATACGCAGGACCTGCGTGACTTTGACCGTATCTTTCTGCAGGTGAAGAAAAAAGGCTGGCAGGCTAATTTTGGTGATATAGATATTCGCCAGAGCAAAAATTATTTTCTCAATTTTTATAAACGCCTGCAGGGTGTTTCTTTTATAACTGAAAATAAGATCACAAAAAATATTTCTAATTCTTTGTTGCTTAGTGGTGCTATTGCAAAAGGCAAATTCACCCGTAATCAGTTAACCCCGTTTGAAGGAAACCAGGGGCCATACCGTTTAACAAGTCCTAATTTAGAATTATTTTTTGTTGTGCTTGCAGGTACGGAAAGAGTGTATATGGATGGAGAACTTTTGCAGCGTGGCGAAGACCAGGATTATATCATAAATTATAACACAGCAGAATTAACCTTTACCCAAAAAAGGTTGGTAACAAAAGATAAAAGGATACAGGTTGAGTTTGAATATGCAGACCGTAATTTTTTAAACTCACAAATTTATGTAAGCGATGAAGTAAATTTTAAAGAGAAATTCTTTTTGAACATCGGTTTTTATAATAATGCCGATGCAAAAAATTCTTCCATTAACCAGGTGCTGGATACCAAACAAAAACAATTCCTGGCCGATATTGGTGATGGCGTGGATAGTGCATATTACGTGAATGCGATAAGAGATACTTTAAGTGCCGGTAAAATTCTGTATAAAAAAATTGATACGCTGTACAACGGCACTGTACATGATTCCATCTTTGTTTTTTCAACCAACCCAAATGATATACTTTACAATTTGAGTTTTACTTACCTGGGGCCGGGCAGGGGAAATTACACGCCTCTTCAATCTGCAACCAATGGTAAAGTATTTGGCTGGGTACAGCCTGATATCAATAATAATAAGCAGGGAGATTATGCACCGGTAATCTTATTAATATCGCCAAAAAAACAACAGCTGCTAACCATTGGAGGAGAATATGTTTTTAATGCTAAAACAAGGGCAAGGGCAGAAGTGGCCATGAGTAATTATGACGTTAACCTTTTTTCAAGTAAGGACAAGGCCAATGATAAGGCTTTTGCTGCAAAGCTGCAGTTTATAAAAGACGATACAAGAATTAATTTGTTTCGCAAACCTTTATTATTGCAAACAGCATTGGGTTATGAATTTGTACAGCAAAGGTTCAGGCCCATTGAACGGTTACGGAATATTGAATTCTTAAGGGACTGGAGTTTGCCTTATGATGTGCGGCCTGCTGATGAGCATCTGATAAATGCAGGTGTGCGGCTTGCAGATACTACCGGTAATTTTTTACAGTACGATGTAACTAATTATAACCGCAGCGATAAATACAATGGACTGCGCCAGATTTTAAGAAGCTTTAATAATGTCAGGGGATGGAAACTTGCCAATCAATTCAGTATTACAACTATCAGCAACAGTAAAGAGGATGGCAGTTTTATAAGACCATTGGTTGACCTTAACAAAGAACTCATATCTTTTCGTAAGATGCAGGTTGGATTTAAATACAACGGCGAACATAACAAACTCCGCAACAAAGCAGGCGATACTTTATCTGCTTTCAGTTATGCTTTTAATGTGTGGGAAGTTTATCTAAAATCTAACCCGGCAAAAGTAAACAAATGGGGCGTTTCTTATTTTACCAGAAACGATAAACTGCCCGTGGGTAAACAACTTGAAAAAGCCGACCGCAGTGATAACTATAATTTTTTTACAGAGTTATTAAAAAATCAGAAGCACCAGGTAAAGGTGAATGTAACTTATCGTAAGCTGCATATTTACAATGCCGCAGTAAGCAGGCAAAAAGCTGATGAAAGCCTGCTGGGCAGGGCAGAGTATTATGTAAATGAACTTAAGGGGTTCGTTGTAGGTAATATGCTTTACGAGCTTGGCTCGGGTCAGGAACAAAAACGGGAGTACACTTTTGTAGAGGTACCGGCAGGCCAGGGTGAATACACCTGGATAGATTATAACAGCAATGCAATACCCGAACTCAATGAATTTGAAATAGCCATATTCCAGGATCAGAAAAAATACATCAGGGTATTTACACCCAGTAACCAGTATGTAAAAGCAAGCTATGTGCAGTTCAATTATGCTTTTTCATTAAATCCTAAAGCAATAATGTCTCCATCCGCCACTGGTTTTAAAAAGATATTGGCACGTTCCAGCACAAGCTCTGCTTTGCAGATAAATAAAAAAGATATAAGTGATGGAAAATTCAAATTCAATCCTTTTGACAATAAACTGGTGGATACTACTTTGATCGCATTGAATTCTTATTTATCAAACACACTCTTCTTTAACCGTAGTAATATCAGGTGGGGTTTTGATGTAACGCACAGCATCAATAACAATAAAGCCTTATTAAGTTATGGTTTCGAAAGCCGAAAACTTCGCAACCTGGTATCAAAGCTTCGCTGGAATATCAACAGGAATTTTGTAACCACTTTAAGTTATAAACAGATTAAAAATGTACTCAATACAAAGGGACCAAAGTTTGATAACCGCAATTATCTTGTATTACAGAATATCATTGAACCTGCTGTATCGTATGTATATAAAACAAATTTAAGGGCCACCTTAACCTATGCATACGGTCAGAAAAAGAATACAATAGATTCGTTGGAAAGTGCTACCAATCACGTTTTAACAGCAGATGTACGGTATAATATTTTATCCAGTAGTACATTGAATGCAAGATTTTCCCTAAACCAGATAAACTACAAAGGTTATCCCGGCTCTGCCAATACCACGGTAGGTTATATATTGCTGGATGGATTATTACCCGGTAAGAATTATCTATGGAATGTAGAATTTGTAAAACGCCTTGCAGGTAATATAGAAATAAGTGTGCAGTACGAAGGACGAAAACCCGAAGCAACAAGAACGGTGCATATTGGCAGGGCATCGGTAAGGGCTATATTTTAGGTGTCAGGCCACTACTAATGCACTTCATGATAAAGTATGTTATAATATACAAAGAGTGTTGTTGCCGAAGCGTATTATTAGTGGCCAGACACCTAACTAAACAACCCGCCCTTCTTTAAACTGCGTATGCCTTCGCCAATTTTAAAACCATTGTTATACACTTCTATTTTATAATCACCAATTTCAAAATCTGAAATTTGCTTCCAGTCCAGACTAACTTTTTGTCTTTGACCTTGTGTATAATTTAAGTCAATGCGCTGGGTATAGTATTTTTCTTCGCCGTTCCGGGTAACAAATTTTCCCGATCCATAGGCAATTTCGGCCAACGGTTTTCCGTTAGGTGCTGTGATGCTGATGTAAATATTTTTAAGACCTGACAGGCTAACCCTGTTCTCATCAATATCAAAGGAAATGCGGAGTTTATCAACCCTTTTGGCAATGGTTGTTTCTTTTTCCTTGCCATCTCTTTCATTTATACCAAGAATATTAAAATTAGAAGCATGCAGGGTAGAAGCCACATCAATCACCTGTTCTTTTTGTACGATCATATTTTGAGCTGAGTCAAAATCCTTTTGAATTTTATTACGCTGCAGTATCACTTCATTTTTTTCCTGGGTAAGCACTATTTTTTCGCCTTGTAAGGTTTCTATCTGCATTCTGTAACCAGTAATATCACCATTTAAAGATGTTATCAATTTTTTTACCTGGTTCAGTTCTTCCTCAGTAGCGCCAACTTTTGACAGCAACTGTTGAATTTTATTTTTCTTATCTGCAATTTCTCGGTCTTTCCTGGAAATAGTACTGTCTTTGCGGTGCATCATATTGGAGCTGCTGGTTTTGATCATATCATATAACCTGGTGGCATCTTCAAGTTCTTTCTGTAATTGGTCTCTTTGAGAAGAAGTATTGGTAATTACGGTCTCTTTATATTGTATAATTTCTTTTGCCCGGCTTTTATCCCAGATGATATAAGCCCAGGTACCTAATAAAACGATAACTAATCCTGCAATTAAATAATTGTGTTTTTTATGCTGCGAATTTATGGGCGGTGAAGTAATATTTCCGGAATCGGGAAAGTTCTCGAAACTCATAGTTTAAGGTTTTTCGTTACAGGTTTTTATAAAATCAAAAAGAGGGAACGGTTTTCTAAGAAGCATGAAAAAACCATTATTTTTTCGACCAAAATTATGCCAAAGATAATCATCCCAATATAAAACGAATAATCGGGCAGTTATTGCCGTGTTAAAAACTTTTTTATGCAAAACCGGCCAACTGAGCTGTAAATTTTACTTTGTACTACATAGCTCATGGAATTTTTCAGATTTGTGTGGCTTAAAAATCTAAAAAGCGAAGTAGTATCTTTGAGCCATGAGTGCGGAAAAAATCATCAGCGACTGGAAAAAGAAAATCTATAAAAATATCTACTGGCTGGAAGGAGAAGAGGATTATTATATTGATATGGTAATGGATTTTGCTGAGCATCATATCCTTAGTGAGGCTGAAGCAGGATTTAACCTTACCGTTTTTTATGGCAAAGATGCCGATTGGGCAGCAGTGTTAAATGCCTGTAAGCGATACCC
>JAYURR010000021.1:0-6468 GCA_043756605.1 Chitinophagaceae bacterium | reverse complement strand
AGAGGCACGAAGTAGAAAAATGCTACGCATTTTCCTTTGTGCCTTCGGGTCTTTGTGGCTAAATTCAGTTTTGCAAAAAACTGAATTTCAATTCTTTAAAATACTTGTCATTAGCAGATTGTCGAAAACGGTTTGGCTTTGTGTAACCCCGGTTATTACAAGCTCAACCTGACAATAAAATTGTTGATACTGATAAATAAAAAAAAATGACAACAAAAATTACATTCACATTACCTGCAGCCAATGTTATAGGTGCAGATGGGTGTGTGCTACTGGGAGAATTTAATGATTGGAATTTAGATAAAGGATTTTACCTGCAAAAGCAGGCTGATGGCTCTATGACGGCAGAAGTGGAACTTATTGCAGGACAGGATTATCAATATCGTTACTTGCTTAGCAATGGCCGCTGGGTGAATGATAATGCAGAAAAAATAACTTCTGAAATGTCGGGTTATCCGGTAGTGAATAGTATTGTAAGAGTTCCGGCAATTAAAGTAACAGAAAAAGTTCAATCACCTAAAACTACGCCCGGCCTCCTGCGGATAAAGCCAAAAGCCGCTGCTAAAACTACAGCAGTTGTTGTAAAAGATGATCTTACAAAAGTGGAAGGCATTGGAAAAAAAATTGAAGCGTTACTTTACAAAAATAAAATTCACAGTTACAGGCAACTTTCTAAAACTACTATCACCAGTTTAAAAGCAGTGTTGGAATCGGGCGGCAACAGATACAGCATGCACAACCCCGGCACCTGGCCCAAGCAGGCCAAACTGGCTGTAGAAGCTAAGTGGGAAGATCTGGAATTATTGCAGAAGCATCTGAAAGGTGGAAAATAATACCCGATAGAATTTAATTTCTTTGTGAACTTATTGGCTCTGTGGAAAAATCTTTGCATACCAAATGGATAAACAAAAGGAAGATTTTTTTTTATCTTCTAATAACAGATAAATTCGCCTAACAAATTTTTACATTGAAAACTATTTTAGATAAACAACAATTGCATCTTACCATCCTCAGGCTGGCGCACCAGCTTTTGGAAAACAGTGGCGATTTAGCCAACAGTGTTTTTATAGGCATACAACCTCGTGGTGTGCAGGTTGGCGCAAGGCTGATGGAGTGTATTCAGCAATTATCGCCCGGCAAAAAACTGCAATACGGCATTTTAGATATTACATTTTACCGAGATGATGTACGTGACGAACTGCATGTTGCCGGCACAACCGATATTCCTTTTTCTATTGAAGGAAAAAAAGTGGTTTTAATTGATGATGTGCTCTACACCGGACGCACCATACGTGCTGCACTGGATGCCTTGCAGGATTTTGGCAGACCACAAAAAGTGGAACTATGTGTGTTAGTTGACAGGCGATTCAACCGTGAACTGCCCATTCAGCCTGATTATTGCGGTAAAGCTATTGATACGGTCATTTCTCAAAAAGTTAAAGTAGAGTGGGATAAAGAGGCGGTTGTATTGTATTAATGGATAATTAATTAGTGGATAATTGATAATGTTTTTGATTTCCGATAGCGTGCTAAAAAGTGAAGATGCTACAAGTTGAAAAAATTATCAATTATAAAATTATCCATTATCCATTTTTCACCTAACTTCGCTCCTTAATGCAACTATCTACCAAACATCTATTGGGCATTAAAGATTTACTTCCTTCCGATATTGCATTAATTCTGCAAACAGCCCAACAATTTAAAGAAGTTTTACAACGGCCGGTTAAAAAAGTTCCGTCCTTACGTGATGTTACTATAGTGAATTTATTTTACGAAAATTCAACCCGTACCAGAATATCTTTTGAACTGGCGGAAAAAAGGCTGGGAGCCGATACCATCAACTTTACCACATCTTCATCATCTGTATCAAAAGGCGAAACATTGCTGGATACGGTGAACAATATTTTAAGCATGAAGGTGGATATGGTAGTAATGCGGCACAGTGCCAGTGGTGCCCCGCATTTTCTGGCAAAACATATCCCTGCCGCCATCATCAATGCCGGCGATGGTATTAACGAACATCCTACGCAGGCCTTGCTTGATGCTTTATCAATAACAGAAAAGCTGGGTAGCCTGGAAGGAAAAAAAGTGGTGTTGGTAGGAGATATCATGCACAGCAGGGTAGCACTCAGCAATATTTATCTTTTAAATAAAATGGGAGCCGAGGTAATGGTTGCAGGGCCGCCAACGCTTATTCCTAAATATATTGAAGAGGCATTGAATGTAAAAGTTGAATACAATATTAAGAAAGCGTTGGAATGGTGTGATGTAGCAAATGTGCTACGTATTCAGTTAGAGCGACAGAACCAGGTACTTTTTTCATCCTTAAGAGAATATAATATGGCGTATGGAGTAAGCCGTAAATTACTGGATGGGTTAAAAAAAGAAATTATAATTATGCATCCCGGCCCCATAAACCGTGGTGTGGAAATTGATAGTGATGTTGCAGACGGAAATCAGTCTATTATATTGCAACAGGTTGAGAACGGAGTGGCGGTTAGGATGGCTGCTTTGTATTTGCTGGCAGGGAAGAATACAAATGGATAATTTTTTAATGGATAATTGATAATGTTTTTGTAATCAATCATCTCATATTTACAATAACATTTGTACTTTGCCAGAAGCGGAAAGAAGTTATATTCCTAAGAAATTATCCATTAACTAATTATCAATTATCCATTAATGAATCGTATTTGTTTATTCCCCGGCACTTTTGATCCCGTTACACTCGGGCACACTGATATTATTGACCGTGCATTGCCGCTGTTTGATAAACTGGTAATTGGTATTGGCCGCAACATCAATAAAAAACCCATGTTCAGCGAAAGGCAGCGTTTAAAATGGTTGCGTGAAATTTATAAGGATAATCCAAAGGTAGAAGCACTTGCTTACGATGGTTTAACCGTTGATTGTTGTAATAAAGTAGGTGCCAATTTTATTCTACGTGGCATACGATACGTAAACGATTTTGAATACGAAAAAGCCATTGCAGATATGAACCGCAGCATCGACACAAAAATAGAAACCATATTCCTTACCTGTTTGCCGCAGTTTACTTCTGTGGCATCAACCCTTGTAAGGGATGTGTTGCGCAATGGTGGCAATGTATCGCAGTTTTTGCCCGATGCGGTAAAGCAATCAATCAAAAAGAAAAAGTAATCTCTTGGAGTAAAAGAAAGTTGGCAACTTTTCATGCTGTAGCAGATTAAACATCAGGGAACAAATGCACAGTTTACAGTAGTACAAAAGCCAAATCAAAGAACCCTCCGATTCCGATAGCTATCGGGAGGGATGTAATCCTTTGTCGGGCTCCTCCTGAGCGCAGCCGAAGGGTTGGAGAAGCAAAAAAGAACAAGAAAAACTAAAAGAGGCCGAAATTAAATAATACGCTCAGTACCAAAGAAAAAACGAGTAACAACAAACAAATAACAAGAAACGAGAAACGCTTATGTCAATCTGGTTCAACAAATCCCTCTCACTGCCCGATATTAATATTCTCGGCCCCAAAACCATGGGCGAATTTTTAGGCATGGAATGGGTAGAACTGGGCGATAATTACCTGAAAGCCCGCATGCCGGTAGATGAACGCACCAAACAACCCTATGGACTGCTGCATGGCGGTGCCAGTTGTGCCCTGGCCGAAAGTATCGGCAGCGTGGCATCTCATTATGTAATGGATGCTTCTAAGTTTATTTGCGTAGGTTTAGAAATTAACGCCAACCACATACGCGGCGTACGCAGCGGTTACGTAACCGCCACCTGCACACCACTGCACATTGGCGCCAGCACCCATGTTTGGGATATAAAAATTCATGATGAAAGAGAAAAACTGGTATGTGTAAGCAGGCTAACAGTTGCTATTTTAAAAAGCCGGCTTGAAGGCACAAGCATACAAGGCCCAAGGTTCAAGATTTAAACCTTGGGCCTTGAACCTTAACCTCTTTTACGGCTCATCAAAAAATTTCCTCAAAATATCTTTAATAGCGGGATACGTATTTTCCATCGGCACTTTAATATCTTTCGTTTTCACCCACTTTACTTCTGTAATATCTTCTACAGTTTGTGGTATTAATGTTTGGGCAGATGAGCAGGTAATATAATACCAGTGCGATACTTTTAAAAAGTGTTTGCCAAATGCATCGTACACATGATGGGTTTCACCAATCTTCTTTTTCAACTCCAGGTTTTTTACGCCCGTTTCTTCTGTAACCTCACGTTGTGCACACGCTTCTTCTTTTTCGCCGGCTTCAATTTTGCCTTTTGGCAGGTCCCATTTGCCCAGGCGGTTAATAAAAAGCATATCTTTTTTATCATTCTGTACAATGCCACCAGCAGCTTCAATTACCTGAAAGTTTTTAAAGAACACTTCTTTTAATTTAGCCAGATCGGTATGCCAAAGCACTCCTGCATGAAACTCGGCTTTCTTTATTTCATGCAACATAGATTTGATTGCCCTGGGCGATACTTCATCCACAAAAACCGCATCTGGGTGGTGCAGTATTTCGTTTATTTCTTTGTCAATTTCATCACAAAGAATTACCGGTTTATCGCCAAAATAAATATTAATATACATAAAGGTTAATGGTTAAAAGTTAATGGTTAACTGCAGATTCCTGGTTTTAAATTCCTAATTCATAACTCATAATTCATAATTATCTTCGTGGCATGACTAACGAAAAAGCCGTAGCTGAAAAGCTTTTACAAATTAATGCAATTAAATTAAGTCCGCAACAACCCTTTACCTGGGCAAGCGGATGGAAGAGCCCGATTTATTGCGATAACCGCAAGGTTTTATCTTTTCCCTACATCCGCGATTTTATTAAAAGCGAAATGTGCAGCGTTATTTTTGAAAAATTTCCAGAAGCTGATGTGCTTGCAGGTGTAGCCACAGCAGGCATTGCCTGGGGAGCCATGGCAGCAGATCAGTTAAAGCTTCCTTATATATACGTACGCCCCAAACCAAAAGAACATGGCCTGGGCAACCAGATTGAGGGAAATCTTGAAAGCGGACAAAAAATATTGGTGATAGAAGATCTTATCAGCACCGGAAAAAGCAGTCTGCAGGTTTGCGATGTTTTAAAAGCTGCCGGTGCAGATGTAATTGGTATGGTATCTATATTTACTTATGGATTTGAGGTTGCAGATAATTCCTTTAAAGATGCAGGTATTTCATATTACTCACTAACAAACTATCAAAACCTCATAGATCTGGCTGTTGAAAAAGGTATTGTAGCCGCTGCTGAACAAAATACCTTACTAAAATGGAGGGCCGATCCCGCCAATTGGCAGGGTTAAGTGTGAGGCCACTAAGTAAAGAATTTACATTGGGAGTTGCTTTTAAATTAAAAGTTCGGTTACTCAAAAATGCCCGTATTGGCCAGGCACATTAAAAACCTGTTAAATCAGTCAACTATGCTGCCAATTGGCTTAAGATTTAAATAACTTTACCATCAATTCATTAAAATATAGACAGATGAAAGCATTTTCACTTGGTTTTATGGCCCTTTTTTGTTTTACTACAGTAAGTTTTGCCCAATACCAGCAAACACAAAAAGCATCCGGCAAAGCTGTAATTAAAACCCCCACCATACTTTGCGAAAAATGCCAGGAAAAGGTAGAGTTTTTTATTAGCCACAGGCCCGGCGTTAGTTCTGTAGCAGTAAATATTCGTAAAAAAACAACCACGGTTACCTGGCTAAACGACCGTACTACGCTGGAAAATATTAAAACCGATATAGCCAATCTTGGTTATGATGCTGACGATATTGAGGCAGAAGAATATGCCTTTAAAAGGCTGCCTAAAACCTGTAAAGCCGAAATAGAAGCAGCAAAAGCAAAGGCTGCAGCTACTGCAAACCCTGCTGTAACACCCGCTGTAAAGCAATAATTCCGAAATTTTTAATTTTTAGGGCTGAGGAAAGCCCGTATAAGGCATTTAAAATGCCGAAAACTTCTGTAATCCCTCATAACTAACCGGAAAGGTTTTGTACACGTTTGCCTTACCTAATTTAACCGTACCGGTAATTTTTACCAAAACCTCTTTGCCCAACAGGCTGGGCAGGGCATTTTTCAGCATGTTTTTCATATCTACTTCAATGGCCATGGGCAAGGTAAATTCTGATAGCCGTGGAATGGTTATCTGGTAATCCTGTGAGCTGTGGCCCAGAAAATTATTATCTACATAAATATCCAGATCGGTGTATTTAAGCTGCAATCCAAAATTGTTTGGGTTGTAATAAATCAGATCTACTTTAAGGGTGGTGGCTGCAAACCCCATTTTTTCTACTTTCAGATTTTTAAAATCGCGGTACACCAATTCTTTAGGTGCCTGACATGATGTCGCAAAAAATAGAAGAACTAAAAAGGCTATGGGGTAGTAGAACCTGTAGAATTTCATGGTATTATTTTGTAGATGTAATTTAAGCCAAGATATTTAATTAAACGCATTCTGCCTGAAACAAGGCGACT
>JAYURR010000020.1:0-6476 GCA_043756605.1 Chitinophagaceae bacterium | reverse complement strand
TTAAAAGATGGTGCTTTAAAGATTGGTGCTAAAACCGGTACAAGCGGTAAAATATTTGGTAGCGTAACTTCTGTTCAGATTGCACGTGCAATTAAAGAGCAAAAGGGCTACGAAATTGATCGCCGTCGTATCACCATTATTGATGAAGTAAAAGAGCTTGGCACTTTTAAAGCAAATATTGATTTTGGTAACGGCAACGAAACTGAAGTTGAGTTTGAAGTAATAGCTGAGTAATTTAAACGTTTGATTATATTGAGCCGTCCCGATTTATTCGGGACGGTTTTTTTATTGGGTAAATTATTCTACAAAGTTTGAAGAATTTTTTAATCCTCATGCAATTTTAAATTAGTTTAATGCTTGGCAGCATATTTGATTTATATAAGCAAATTATTTTTGAAATTTTAAATAAGAAAAATGCCATTTATAAACTCGGCCCAAAATAATAATGAAGCAGTAAAAATTTATTACGAAGATGCTGGCAAAGGCAAGCCAGTTGTGTTTATACATGGTTGGCCGCTAAGTGGATCTATGTGGGAGTACCAGGTTACGCAGTTGCCGCAGCAAGGCTTGCGTTGCATAACATACGACAGGCGTGGATTTGGCAATTCGGACAGGCCATTTACCGGTTATGATTACGATACACTTGCCGGAGATTTAAAATCGTTATTGGATGAACTGGATTTGAATGATGTAACGCTTGTTGGATTTTCGATGGGGGCGGGTGAAATTGCAAAATATTTTTCGCTACATGGTGGAAAGCGGGTTTCGAAAGTAGTGCTGGTAAGCGGGGTAACGCCTTATATGCTAAGAACAGAAGACAACCCGGATGGAGTACCGCAGGAAGCATTTGATAAAATGGCAAAGGGAATGATTGAAGACAGGCCCGCATTTATGGCCGATTTTAATAAAGCTTTTTTTGGTGTTGGCCTGGTTAATCACCCGGTAAGCGATGCATTTTTAACCAACAGTTTGGTAAAATGTATGGATGCCAACCCGATTGCTACATTGGAATGTGCAAAATCTTTTTCCTCAACAGATTTTAGAAAAGATGTTGTTAAGATAAATGTACCAACGCTTATTATACATGGAGATGATGACAAGACTGTGCCCATAAAACCAACCGGTGAGCAGAGTGCACAGTTAATAACAGGATCACGCTTTATAGTGTATGAAGGATCCCCGCATGGTTTGTGGTATACTGATAAAGACAGGTTGAACCAGGACCTGATTGATTTTATATAAAATAGTTTTAGCCGTACCCAATGATAGAAAACTCCGTTTTAATTAAGCGGAGTTTTTGTTTTTAAAAGGAATCATTTTAAAGCATGTTGTAAAAAATATTTTAAAGCTTCGTTTTCAGCATCAATTTTTTGGCTCACTTTTTCTTTCTTTAATTGAGCCGCAATAATTGCTGGTACCGGTACTGCTTCATTAATCAGCGGTTCAATAACATCGTAAAACTTTACAGGATGTGCTGTTTCTAAAATTACTCCTTTTGTGTTTGGATGTAGAGTTTGATATTGTTGCAAAGCATTGTAAGCAACAGCTCCATGCGGATCAAGCAAATAGTTATGTTCTTTAAAAACAGCAATCAGTGTTGCTTTTGTTTCATCATCTGAAATGGTGTAACCGTTCAGCGTTTTTTTTAATCCATTTATTTGCAGATGAAATATTTCCATGATGCGGATGAAATTGCTGGGATCGCCAACATCCATGGCGTTGGAAATTGTGGGTACCGCTTTTTTAGGTTGGTAGTTTCCAGATCGTAAATATTCAGGCACAGTATCGTTTGCATTGCATGCTGCAATAAAATGCTTGATTGGCAAACCAGATTGTTGAGCCAGCAACCCTGCACAGATATTTCCAAAGTTGCCGCTGGGCACGGTTACCACAGGCGGATTGGTTTTATCTTTCCATTGTTTCCATAAATAAAAATAATAAAATTGTTGCGGCAACCAGCGGGCCACATTGATGGAATTCGCAGATGTAAGTTTTATTTTTTTATTCAGTTCAACATCAGCAAAAACGGCTTTCACCATTTGCTGGCATTCATCAAAAGTGCCATCCACTTCCAACGCATGAATATTTTTACCTAAAGTGGTTAATTGTTTTTCCTGAACGGAGCTTACTTTACCCGAAGGGTACAAGATAACAACCTCCACTCCTACCACATCATAAAAACCATTGGCTACAGCACCGCCGGTATCGCCAGAAGTTGCAACTATCACTGCCACTTTTTCTTTGCTGGCACTGAGCGAAGCCGAATGGGTAGCAAAATATCCCAGGCAGCGGCTCATAAACCTGGCACCAATATCTTTAAATGCCAAGGTAGGGCCATGAAATAATTCTAAAGAAAAAATATCATCCGTGATTTTTATCAGGGGAATTTTAAAATTCACTGTTTCGCTTACAATGTTTTCCAACACATCTTTTGGAATACTATCGCCAATGTAAGGAGCAATAACTTCCATTGCAATGGCTTCGTTGGAATAGTTTTCAATGTTCTCAATAAGCTCTTTACTCACCTGCGGAATGGTTTCAGGAAAGTACAAACCTTTGTCTGGCGCCTGACCCAGTATGGTTGCTGTTTCAAAATCTACAAGAGGTGATTGTTTATTTAAACTGTAATATTTCATTTTCAAATTTTACTTTTATTCGCTACTGATAATTATTACACCTTCGGGATTAATTGTTGTTACGTAAGTTTTAAAATCAATCTTCAATACTGTATATACTTCTTGCATACATTTTTCAACAGCATCAGCAATATCAGCACTTTCGCAAAGCATAAACATGCTTGGCCCGCTGCCCGAAATGCCTCCGCCCAATGCACCTGCCTGTAAACTTTTATTTATTACATCCTGGTAACCGGGTATCAATGCACTGCGAAAAGGTGCAGCCACAGCATCTACAAGCGAACGGCCTATCAGGGCTTTATCATCTTTAAAAATTCCGGCAACTAAACCTGCTACATTGGCCCATTGTGTAACTCCGGTTTTCAATGCAATTTCTTTGGGAAGAATTTTACGGGCATCGGCAGTTTTTACTTCTATCTGCGGATGTACAACTGCTACAAATAATCCGGAAGGTACTGGCAATGAAATAATATCAAACGGATGGGTTGGCCTGGCAATCGTAATTCCACCAAAAATAGCAGGAGCAATATTATCTGCATGCCTGCCGCCCGAAGCAACCATCTCTCCTGCCAAAGCAAACTCCAGCAATTCATTTTTTAAAAAAGGATTATTTAATAAAGCATTGGCAGCAACAACAGCACCGGCGCAACTTGCCGAGCTGGAACCCAGGCCACTGCCGGGTTTTATGTTTTTATGTACGGTCACATTAAACCCTATTTGTTTATCGTAAGCATTCATCAATGCCTGTAAACATATTCCAATTAAATTTTTTTCAGGGTCTTCCGGTAAACCAAATTCATCTGTATGTTTAATGCTGATTCCGGGCAAATCGGAGAGTTCCATTGTAATCATGTCATACGGCTCATTCAATGCCATACCAATAACATCAAAACCACAAACCAGGTTACCAACTCCAGCAGTTGAATGCACTGTTACTTTTTTCATGTCTAATTTTTAATTGCCCGCCGCTCTTATAATATCAGCAAATACACCCGATGCTGTTACTGCCGCACCGGCTCCGGCACCTTTTACAACCAATGGCTGTGCCGGATAACGATCGGTATAAAACAATACCACATTATCCTTTCCGTACAAATGATAAAAATCGCTTTTCTCATTTACCTGTTGCAAACCTACAGCAGCTTTGCCTTTATCGTAACTAGCTACAAATTTTAATTTTTTACCAGCAGCTTTTGCAGCATCCAGTATCTTTTTAAAATGTGCTTCTTCTTTTTCCATGGCAGCGTAAAAATCTTCAACTGAACCGGTCATACAGCTTTCAGGCATAAAAGAATTATTGCTGATATCTTCCATCTCCATTTGCTCACCTGATTCACGTGCTAATATCATGATCTTGCGCATTACATCTTTACCACTCAAATCAAGTCTTGGATCCGGTTCGGTATAGCCTTCGTCCTGTGCCTGTTTAACAACCGATGCAAAACTTTTTGTGCCGTCGTAATTATTGAACACAAAATTCAACGTGCCGCTGAGTACTGCCTGTATGCGGTTAATTTTATCGCCGCTATGCAACAGGTCTTTTAATGTTCCGATAATTGGCAAGCCTGCGCCAACATTGGTTTCAAACAAAAATTGACTGTTAAATTCATTCGCAAGATCCTTGAGTTTTTTATAATAAACATAAGGAGATGATGCCGCTACTTTGTTACAGGCAACAACCGAAATACTTTTTTTCAAAAGCTCTCCATAAATAGTTGCCAGTTCATCGTTAGCTGTAATATCTGCAAAAACCGAGTTACGTAAATTTTTATTTTGAATGCTTGATACAAACTCAGCCAAATTCATCGATGCGCCCTTTTGTATTTCCGCTTGCCAGTTTGTAATATCAACACCTTCTTCATTAAAATACATTTTTTTACTGTTGGCAATACCCACCACTCTTATCTGAATCCGCAGTTTTTCCAGCAAAAATTGTTTTTGTTGTTGTAACTGATCCAGAAATTTTTGTCCAACATTTCCCAAGCCTGCGATGAATAAATTTACCTGCTTGTAGGTTGTTTCAAAAAATTCTTCGTGCAACACATTGATGGCTTTTTTCACATCAGCGGTAGCGATTACAGCCGATATATTCCTCTCAGAAGAACCCTGTGCAATTGCACGAATGCTCACACCATTTCTTCCCAATGCCGAAAACATTTTACCGCTGATACCAGAATGGTTCTTCATATTATCACCAACAATGGCAACAATGGATAATTGTTTTTCAACAATGATCGGATCTACTTTACCCGATTCAATCTCATAGTCAAAAGCTTTATCCACGGCCTCTTTCGCTTTTGAACTGGCATGCTCATCTATACCGACACATATAGAATGCTCCGAAGAGCCTTGCGTAATAAGGATTACATTGATGTATGCATTTGCCAAAGCCTCAAACAATCTTTTTGAAAAACCCGGTATGCCTACCATGCCGCTGCCTTCCAGACTCAGCAACACAATACTATTTATGCTTGATATCCCCTGTATGCTTGTGCCGGTTGCAGTCGCTTCATTTTTTATAACCGTCCCCATTTCTTCCGGCTCAAACGTATTTTTTATCCAAACCGGAATTCCTTTTTTCATCACAGGCTGTATGGTGGGCGGGTAAATAACTTTAGCACCAAAATGCGAAAGCTCCATCGCTTCCTGGTAAGAAATTTGAGGAATGTGTTTAATATTATTTACCAATCTTGGGTCGGCAGTCATCATCCCTGAAACATCGGTCCATATTTCCAGAACAGATGCACCAACTGCTGCAGCCAGTATGGCAGCAGTATAATCAGATCCGCCCCTGCCTAAAGTTGTAGTTACATTATTTTTATCAGCAGCAATAAAACCCGGAATGATAAATACTGAAGAAGCAGATGCGTTAAAGAAAGCAGCAGTTTTTTTGTCAGTAGCTAAAAAATCGACAGTGGCAATTCCATAATTACTATTTGTAACAATTATTTCCCTGGCATCTTTCCATTCTGTGGGCAAACCAACTGCATTTAATTTTGCTGCTATTATTTGTGAAGAAAGTAATTCGCCATAACTTACAATCCGGTCTTTGGTACGTGCCGATAATTCTCTCAATAAAAAAATACCATTGCAGATATCTTCTGCCTCGTTACATATTTTTTTAACCAGACTTAAAACTGCACTTTGCTGCTGAACCGGTATCAATGCTTTTACTGCATTCAGGTGTTTATCTTCAATATCTTTTAAAATTGTTTTGTACTTTTTGTCATTCGCTTCAGCAAGCGCTGCCGTTTTAAGCAACATATCAGTTATTCCTCCCAAGGCAGAAACAACAACCACCGTTTTTGCATCTTCTTTTTTATTTTTAATAATTGCTACAACCTTATTTATGTTTTCAGCATTTGCAACTGAACTCCCTCCGAATTTTAAAACCTGCATATAAAGTATGATTATGGATTAATGTAAAACCTGATTTCCTTTTACCGGATAACAGCGTTTGCCCAAAGTTTGATATGAAATTGTACAACGCTAACGGGTTGTGGTGGTAGTTGTTGTAATTGTAATACAGGTACTTTCAGGCCTAGCTGAACTCGTAGAATTGATATGAAGCGATGTAATTACCATTGAATAATTTCGAAGATAAGCAAATTTATATTAGTCAGTGTTAAATATATATGAAGTTAAATCGTTGATTTTTAAGCTAATCAGGGGCAAAAGTTATCATTTTAACTATTTTAACCCTTTGTTGGCAATTTTATAAGGAAAAACCTATCTTTACTCTGTTAATTAATGGTTTTAGTTTTTCGCTATTGACTGAAGTAGCTTTTTTGAAGTCCGATTCAGTGCATTGTAACAACTAAGTCATTATTCTTTTTTATT
>JAYURR010000019.1:0-6488 GCA_043756605.1 Chitinophagaceae bacterium | reverse complement strand
ACAGTTTTTACAATCTTTTCTGCTGATTTATCAACCAGGTTATGGTCGTAAGACTGCAATTTTATTCTGATTCTCTGTGACATATAAAAAGAACTTTTTTGATCCGTTTTTTAATTTGGAGTGCAAAGGTAAGGGTTGAAAAGTAATTAGCAAAGGAAAGGGGAAAGTTTTTTAGAAATAGTTTTTCAATCCGCTAAGTGAGGGGAAATGGCCTGTTTTTAAGCTAAAATGTTGCGAATCAATCTTTTTTTGATACGGATCCGCTACTGTTCTCAGATTTGGTTACAGTTGCAGCACCTTTATAATCAACAGAACCGCTGCTGCTTGCCCTGGCATCTAAATTAACACTGGCGTGTACTTCAATACTGGCACTGCTGCTGGCTTTTGCAGTAGTATTTTCGCTTAAAAGGCCAAAGGTTTTAATATCGGCACTGCTGCTGGCCTCAGTTTTATGGCTTTTTGTTTTGCCAGTAATGGCTATTGTTGCGCTGCTGCTGGCATCGGTTTCAATTTCGGGTGCATTAACTTCGGCTTTAATACTGGAAGAGCTGGAGGCCTTGAATGTTAGTTTGCCGCTGCTGGTAAGTATATTATTTGCAACAACCTCGGCGGATCCAGATGCTTTGATACTACTCAATGATGGCACAGTAATATATACCTTCATATGTACATCAGAATAATTGTGCATGCCTTCTGTTTCAATTTTTAAAGTATTACCCGAAACCCTGGTTTCGATATACTTCATAATATTATCATCGGCTTCTACTTTTACTGATAGGGCATCGCCCATTTTAACCTCCACATCAAAACTGCCACCTACTGAAATTGCATCAAAATTACCGGTTGTACGGGTTTCGGTAACGATATTGCCGCTTCCGGTGGTTTGATCGCAGGATGCTAAAGTAAAAACAGTCAATAATAAGATAAGAAAATGCTTCATGGCTAATAGTTTGTGTAAATATAAAACTCTTAACAGTAAACTCAAATATCATCGGTAAATATCATCCAACTAATTATTTACCTTCGCAGCAATATGACAGAAAAGATACTGATACTCGATTTTGGATCGCAATACACACAACTGATTGCACGTACCGTACGTGAGGCAAATGTTTATTGTGAGATTATTCCTTACAACAAAGAAATTGTATATGAACCCGGTTTAAAAGGCATTATTTTGGGAGGTTCGCCTTTTTCGGTTAATGAAGCAAATGCTTTACAGGCGGATGTAAAAGCCATGTTGGCTAAAGTGCCGGTGCTGGGCATTTGCTACGGTGCACAATTAACCGCAAAAATATATGGCGGCAGGGTAGAGAAAAGTGATAAGAGAGAATACGGCCGGGCTATTTTTACATCCACAAAAGCGGATGCGCTTTTAGAAAATATTTCACCCTCATCGCAGGTATGGATGAGCCACAGCGATACTATAAAAGAATTACCCGAAGGGTTTGAATTGCTGGGAAACACGGAAAGTATTCCTGTAGCAGCCTTCAAACGAGAAACGAGCAACGAGAAACGAACAACAAGCAACGAACAACGAGCAACAAGCAACGAGAAACCCCTCTACGGCTTGCAGTTTCATCCGGAAGTTTATCATTCTGCCGAAGGCAAAATAATAATAAAAAATTTTTTAGTAAATATTTGCGGCTGCAGCCAGGATTGGACCCCGGCGCACTTTATTACCGATACTGTTGAAGCTCTTAAAAAACAAATTGGCAATAAAAAAGTAATTATGGGCCTCAGTGGTGGTGTTGATAGTACCGTTGCCGCTACATTAATACACAAAGCTATTGGCGAAAACCTGTTTGGCATTTTTGTTGATAATGGTGTGTTACGCAAAAATGAATTTGAAGATGTATTGGAAATTTATAAAACCCTTGGGCTGCACGTAATTGGTGTAGATGCCAAAGAGCATTTTTATAAAAAGCTGGCCGGCAAAACAGACCCCGAAGAAAAAAGAAAAGCTATTGGTGGTGGTTTTATAGAAATATTTGACCAGGAGGCACAAAAGATTGAAGGTGTTGAACTGCTTGGGCAAGGTACTATTTATCCTGATGTTATTGAATCGCTTTCGGTGCATGGCCCGTCGGCTACAATTAAATCGCATCACAATGTTGGCGGCTTGCCCGATACTATGAAACTGGGCCTGGTAGAACCGTTGCGTGCCTTGTTTAAAGATGAAGTAAGGCGTGTTGGCCTGGAGCTGGGCATTCCGCATGAAATGCTTTTCCGCCATCCTTTTCCTGGCCCGGGTTTGGGCATACGAATTTTAGGAGAAGTTACAGCCGAAAGGGTACGATTATTGCAAGATGCTGATGCTATATATATGAATGGCTTAAAAAAACATAACCTGTATGCAACCGTTTGGCAAGCTGGCACCATCTTGTTGCCTGTAAAGAGTGTGGGTGTAATGGGCGATGAAAGAACGTACGAATTTACAGTGGCACTCAGGGCTGTAACATCGGTTGATGGTATGACGGCAGACTGGGCACATTTGCCCTACGAATTTTTGGCCCAAATCAGCAACGAGATAATTAACAATGTGCCGGGCATTAACCGGGTTGTGTATGATATAAGCAGTAAGCCGCCGGCAACTATTGAGTGGGAGTAGGGTTTAGGGTTTACGGTTTAGAAGTTTAGGGTTGAGATTCAGTGATATAATTTGATACGAAAAAAGGGATACAGGTTATGAATAAGAAATTTACTTTGGCAATAGTTTTAATGATTGTATTGTTTAGTTCGGCAAATGTTTTTGCGCAAACAGATACAACTATAAAACCTGTTTACAATGTTGGCATTTTTGCACCGCTTTATCTTGATTCGGTTTTCAGTAAAAATACATTTCGCTACAAACAGGGCATTCCACGCTTTATTGCACCTGCGGTTGATTTTGTGCAGGGCGCATTGGTTGCATTGGACAGTCTGCAGGCTGGGGATGATAATATAAATGCAAGTATTTACGATACAAAATCCTACACAGAAAAAATTACAGACCTTATACGGAATAAAAAATTAGACAGTCTGCACCTGATTATTGGTAATGTGAGAGATGAAGATTTTTTTCAGCTTGCGGCTTTTGCACAGCAAAAAAATATCCCTTTTATTTCTGCAACTTATCCCAATGTTTCTGGCATTACGGCTAACCCGTTTCTGGTAGTTATGAACTCTACTTTAAAAGCGCATTGCGATGCTATTTACAGTTTTATATTACAAAATCATGGTACCGATAAAATTTACCTGTGCCGGCAAAAGGGCAAGCAGGAAGATATGGTTGCATTGTACTTTAAAATGATGAATGAACCCGATGGCAAGCCTTTACTGCAGATAGAAACGCTGAACATGGATGATAATGTATCAGCAGCTTTTCTTAAATCTAAATTAGACAGTAACAGTAAAAATGTGATTATTGGCAGCAGTCTTGATGAAACCTTCGCAGACAATATTGCCACAGCCTGTTACGAATTGCATAAGCCATACTCCATAAGCCTGATAGGCATGCCGAACTGGGATAATTTTTCGGGCCTGTACAGTAAAAAAAATCTACCTGGTTTTCCTATTTATTTTACCAGGCCTTTTTATACAGAGAAAAATGATGCGTTCAGCAAATCGCTTACTGCGGCTTATTATAAAAACTACCGAACCAAGCCCAGCGATATGGCCTACAAAGGATTTGAAGCAGTGTATTTGTTTACAAAAATACTGGCAAAAAACCCCACAGACTTTATGAGCCATGTTGCCGATAAAAACCTGAAAGTTTTTTGTGATTATAATTTTAAGCCGGTAAAAATAAACGATAAAGCTGCAGTACCGGATTATTTTGAAAACAAACATTTGTACCTCATTAAGATATTGAATGGAAGTATTTCCAAAGCATGGTGATAAAAAAATTCCACTTTAAAAGCGGAATTTTTTTATCATTTATTTAGTAAGATGCTTGCGTTGCATGGTATATAAGACTACAAACAAAACAGGTATTCCTATACCGAAAACATAACTCCAAACGCTTGTATATTGTTTGGAGCCCAGCAGAAAAAATCCTGCAATCAATGGTGCTAATTCTCCTGCAACATACATCCAGTATCCATCTTTTTTAAATTTACGCATCCACAAGGCACCTATAAAACATAGTACAATTCCAATCATTCCAATAATTATAACCGGCACCATATTATTGGTAACCAATTCAATTGCCGCCTTCCCCTTTTCCATTTCAGCAAGTTCTTTGGCAGTAAAATCTTTACCGGAACTGGCTGCCTTATCCATTACACCTGCTAAAAATTTATAAAACACCGGCATCAGCAATGTAAACAATCCAAAAACACCACATCCAATAAAAGTTAAGATAGTAAGCACATTGAGACCTGATGGTATTTTAGGTTTACTGTTTTCACCAAAATTTAAAACATCCGGATTTGTTTCCTGTATCATGTTAGTTGGTTTTTTACAAAATAAAAAATATCAATGGCATCTCAAAGTCAAATCTAACAAAGTTTAGCATGCAAAATGTTGCAAAAAAGTATTTGTAAAAAATGATGCTATTTTTTTCTTTTCAATTTCAGGTAATCAATAAAATAAACAATTTTTACTGTTATCTCGTTGCTGTGTGGGTTATCAACAGCCTTCCCAAAATTTTTGCCATAACTGGCATTGCGGTATGGGTCAATAAAAACGTTACTGCCAAGTGCATTTTTCCAGGCAATGGTTAAGCGGCTGCCCAACAAAAAATCCCAGGTAAAAAACATATCAACATTAAACGTATTGAAGTTTAAATTTTGGTTGGCAAAAAATGTGGTGTCACGCCAGTATCCATCAGGTTTTAAATTATAAAAATTGGTGTTCTGCAATATTGACCAGTAATGCCGCATGCGTATATTTATGTTCATCCGGGAAGTAAAATTATACTGGCTGCTTACTATTAATGTATTGGTTTTAAGATTGCGCCTTGAAATTACCGGAGAACCATCCGTATTAATGATGAATGATCCGTTTGATCTTTTAGCCGCACCCCAGTTTCCTTTATCCTGCAAAATATCTATACTGCTGCTTAACTGAAATTTATCACTGAACCTGTATCGCAGCCCCAGGTTTCCGTTCCAGTAAGGATCTTTGGGCAAGGGCGATTCTGCAGCTCCCAGTTTCCAGCTTACATAAAGTTTTTTTCGGCTATCGCTGCTGCCATTAAACCCTAGGTAGTAATAAGGTGTACGCCTGAGAAAATAACCGGTGTAAACATTTGTATGCAAAAAATAATCTTTGTTCCAGGCAGGGCTGGTTTGAAAGCTGACATTTATATCCCAAAAGTTTTTAAACAGGAAAAAAGCACTTGCATTCAACTGCATGCCAGACCACTCAAACGGTTTATACAGATAACTGTTACTAAAGCTGAACCTGTAATTGTGATTGAGAAAATGCCGGGTTGGCTTGTTAATAATATAGCCAACGTTGCCACTGTATTCAAAGGAGTTGTTGTTATATATAAAACCCAGGTCGTTGGGGTCGTATTTATCGCTCTCTATATTAAGAGAGGCTTTGAATTGCAACATGCCGCTTACTTTACCAAAAGCAGCAGCGGATGTAAACCCGTTTTTATTTTCCTGCTTACCCCAAATGCTGCTGTAACGGCCTGAAAGGGAAAAATTATAGTTGTTTTTTTTGTCGAATAAAGAAAGGTCTATGCTGCTGACATTGGCATTGCGGCTATTGCCTTTACGCAATACATTGGTATTTGTAAAGCTTACCGATGAGCGGTTTTTTAATGCCTGATCAAATACAATGATATTGTAGTTGGTTAGCGGCTCTGTTAAAATACTGGTGTCTTTTCCTGCATTAATATCACGGATTTTAGCATACATGGGTGCTGTAACTGCATTAAAAATACCTATACCCAAATTTCCTTTTGTACGCCCCGAAAATTTTGTTGCGTTATACAATCTGGTTATTCCGGGGTTTTTAATAATATCGTAATCGGGCATGTTGCCGTAGGTTTGTAAAACGGTATTAACCTGGCCCGGAGCATCGCCAATTCGTCTGGAATAAAATAAACCTGCTTTATTAAACAATTCTGTTCCTTCGGTAAAAAACGGGCGGTAATCATCAAATTTTACCTCAAAAGGCGACAAGTTTAATAACACATTATCGCTCTGCACCTGTGCAAAATCGGGAATCAAAGTAATATCCAACGTAAAACTTTCGTTGATGCCGTATTTTACATCCATGCCGCCGCTGCGCAAAAACTCGGTAACGTTACCTTTTGATGTGGGAGATACTCTAAAACCGCCAGATAAATAAGGTTGAAAAGATAAACGTGTGGGTGGCGATATATTATTGATACCCGTCCACACGCCCCATTGATTAAGCTCGCCACTTATATTTGGATTGATTGAGTTCCATACACTGTTTTCATTTTCTTTGCGGGTAAAGCGGGCAAAGTTTATGCCCCACTCCTGCAAATCTTTTTTGGAAAATCTTATAGCACTTAAGGGAATTTT